>CADCVU010000030.1 GCA_902806245.1 uncultured Solirubrobacterales bacterium | reverse complement strand
GTCTTGACGATCCGCGCGCCGTCGGGCAGCGTCTCGGCCACCGAGTCGATGAAGCGCTCGACGAAGGACAGCGCCTCCTCCTCGCCCTCCTCCTCGGTGTAGCGCGTGTAGCCGGCCAGATCGGCAAAGGCGATCGCGACCCTGACCCGGCCGAGCTCGTCGAGCGCCTCGCCCTCGCCGAGATCCATCTCCATGTGCCCGACCATGTCCTGCTCCACGAAATGCTGGAGGAAGCGCTGGTGGACGTAGTCCATGATCGGCGAGGCCAGCGGCAGCAGATCGCCGGCCAGGTTCTCCATCTCCTCGGCCATCTGCAGGCCGGGCACGCCGTCGCGCATGAGCGGCTCGTGCACGTAGAGGTGGAAGAGCCGGGCCTCGGCGTCGGCGATCTGGGAGAGGGCCTGTCCGTACACCCGCGTGAGCTGGAGAAAGGCGACGAGCGGGAAGCCGGCGTCGAGGACCGAGGCGATGTACTGGAGCGCCTGGACGTCCTCCTCGCTGAGGTTCTCGAGGGCCTCCGAGGGCAGGCCGAGGCTCGTCCACAGCCGCTCGATCAGCGAGGGCTCGAGCCCGGTCTCGGCGGCCACGTCCTCGATCGAGCGCTCGCCCTCGCGCGCGGGAAAGAGATCCTCGATGTAGCCGTAGGCGAGGCGGCCCTGGGAGGTGGCCTCGCGGATGCGCTCCAGCGAGTGGCCTCGCTCGCGCAACCGCCCGACGATCCGCGCATGGGCGACCGCGGAGGCCGGCCAGTCGTCGATGTCGCCGTCGAGCTGGGGAATCACACCCGAGCGGACCCACCGCCGCAGGGTCTCGGGCTTGACGCCGGCCGCCTCGGCGGCCTCCCTCAGCTTCATCGCCCTCCGGACTCCGCTCGGATTACGCTGGCCGACAGGTCCATCGATCTCACGCTAGCGGCCTGGTGTGACCCGCTTGTGAAAGGGCGCGGACGGGCGTGCCCGGGTAGACTCGCGCCCGCACCGCACTGCGGAGGAGGGACGAATTGAACTATCTCGTGACCGGGGCCACGGGCTTCATCGGCCGGAACCTACTCGAGGCGCTGCTCGAGCGCGAAGGCACGATCTACGCCCTCGTCCGCGAGGGCTCGCGCGGGCGCCTGGACGAGGTCCGCACCCGGCTCGGGGCCGAGGAGCGCATCGTCGCGGTCGAGGGCGACCTCTCGAAGCCGGCGCTCGGGATCGACGGTCTCGACGCCGAGATCGACCACCTCTTCCACCTCGCCGCCATCTACGACATGGCGGCCGATGAGGAGGTCTCGCGGCGGGCCAACGTGGACGGGACCCGCCACGCCGTCGAGTTCGCCAACGCGCGCGGGGTCAAGCTCTTCCATCACGTCTCCTCGCTCGCGGTGGCCGGACGCTACGAGGGCCTCTTCCGCGAGGACATGTTCGACGAGGGCCAGAAGCTCGACCACCCCTACTTCGCCACCAAGTGGCAGGCCGAGAAGGTCGTCCGCGACGAGCTCGACGTGCCGCTGCGCATCTACCGCCCGGGGATCGTCGTCGGCCACTCGGAGACCGGCCAGACCGACAAGATCGACGGGCCCTACTACTTCTTTGGTCTGATCAAGAAGCTCCGCTACGCGTTTCCGGAGTGGTTTCCGCTGGCCGGACCCGAGGGCGGCAAGACCCATCTTGTGCCGGTCGACTTCGGGGCCCGCGCCATGGATCACATCGCCCACCAGCCCGAGTCGGAGCTCTCCGGCGACACCTTCCACCTGCTCGATCCGAAGCCGCTGACCCTCGGGGAGACCGTCAACGAGCTGGCCAGAGCGGCGGGCGCGCCCCAGCTCGCCATGCGCGTCGACGCGAACCTCTCGAACGTCGTCCCCAAGGCGGTGATGGCCGGCATCCAGTCGCTGCCCACGGTCAAGGCCATCCGGGCCCAGGTCCTCGCCGATCTCGACATCCCAGCCGAGGTGCTCGAGCACCGCGACTTCAAGTGCGACTTCGACACCCGAGACGCCCAGCGCGCTCTGCGCGGGAGCGGGATCGCCGTGCCGCCGCTGTCGAGCTATGCCGGGCGGCTGTGGGACTACTGGGAGCGCAACCTAGATCCCGATCTCTTCCGCGAGCGCTCGCTCACCCGCACGGTCAAGGACAAGCGCGTCGTAGTCACCGGCGCCTCGAGCGGGATCGGCCGGGAGCTCTCGCTCAAGCTCGGTGAGGCCGGCGCGCAGGTCATCCTGGTCTCGCGCACGCGTGAGACGCTCGAGGAGGTCGCGAACGAGATCTCCGAGCGCGGCGGCACCGCCCACGTCCACCCCGCCGACCTCTCCGACCTCGAGGACATCGACCGCCTGGCTGCCGAGGTCCTCGGCGAGCACGACGGCGTCGACATCCTCGTCAACAACGCCGGCCGCTCGATCCGCCGCTCGGTCGCCGCCTCCTACGACCGCTTCCACGACTACGAGCGCACCATGCGGCTCAACTACTTCGGCGCGCTGAAGCTCATCCTGGCCTTCCTGCCCGGGATGCGCGAGCGCAAGGTCGGCCACATCGTCAACGTCTCGTCGATCGGCGTGCAGACCAACACGCCGCGCTTCTCGGCCTACGTGGCTTCCAAGTCGGCGCTCGACGCCTTCTCGCGCTGCGTCGCCCCCGAGGTGGTGAGCGACAACGTCAACGTCACCACCGTCTACATGCCGCTGGTCAAGACCCCGATGATCGCCCCGACCAACATCTACGACGCCTTCCCGACACTGGCGCCCGACGAGGCCGCGCAGATGATCTGCGACGCGCTGATGGACAAGCCCAAGCGGATGGCCACGCGGCTCGGAACCTTCGGCGAGGTCATGTACGCGATCTCCCCCAAGACCGTCGACCTGGTGCTCAACACCGCCTACAAGATCTTCCCGGACTCAAAGGCGGCGAAGGGCGAGGACGAGGCGAAGGGCGACGGCCAGGGCGGCGGTGGCGAGATGTCGAGCGAGGCGATCGCCATGGCGTACCTGATGCGGGGCGTGCACTTCTAGCGACGCCCGCGTAGGGGCCTTACCGCCTCCGCGGGGGTGAAGGTCCTCATCCCCGCGAGCGTGGCGCGCGGGATGTCGCGGCGGCTGCGCCGCAGCGCCTCGCGCAGAGCCGCCGCCGCGCCTCCGTGCAGGGTGGGGCCGTGACCCACGAACAGCGTCTCGGGCATCAGCCCGCGCAGCACGCCCGGCGGCTTCGCCCGGAGCATCGGGTGAACCCCGAGCGGGCGCCCGCCGACGGCGAAGTACGAGGCCGTCCCCACCGCCTCGGGGATGACCCAGGCCCGGCGCTCGCCCCACCACAGGCCGACCTCACGCCACCCCGGCACCCAGGTGACGCGCTCGACCTGGAACGGCGTATCGGGCAGCTGCTCGGGCAGTCGCAGATGAGGCACTCCGTAGCGCCGGGCCAGCGACACGCAGTCGCGCGGATGGCGGTCGAGCAGCTGGAGCACGCCGACGACCTCCCCGAGAGCCTCCGCGGCGCCGAGCGCGGCGTCGTCGGCCATCGGGTCGACCAGCCAGACGCGTCCGTCGGCGGCGAGGGCGTGCGCGGAGCGCTCCATCGGCTCGTCGCGGGCGGTCCAGGTGACCGCCCAGGCCAAGCGGTCGTCGACGTCGAACTCGGGCATGGTCTCCGCGGGGCGGCGGCGCGCGCCTACTCCTCGAGGTGCGGGTAGCGCTCCTCGACGAGCTCGCGGTAACGGGCGAAGATCGGCTTGGTGATGGGGATCAGCGACAACGCCCTCTTCACGTCGCCCGTGGGCTTGATCCGACGGCGGGCTATGGCCATCGCCACGTTCTCCTCGCCCTGGAAGTAGCGATTGGCCACGTCCGCGTTCATCTTCATCCCCACCGCCGGCTCCCAGTCGACGTCGTCGGACCAGGCCCAGCGCAGGTGCTGGCCGTCGCTGATCTCGGGCGCGTGGGCGATGTTGACCACGAGGTCGACGTCGGGGAACTCGAAGCGCTGCGGGGTCTCGGCCTCTCGCAGCCTCGGCCCCATCTCGTCGTCGGTGCTCATGATCTCGAACACCTGATCCATGACCTCTTGGAACTCGGTCGGGGAGCGGAACTTCATGGCGCCACCCTAGATGATCGACCCCGCGGCCGTGTGCGCCCGGGGGCGCGTCATCCGGGTGTGCGTGCTCGTGGGATCGATCGTCTGGCCGGTTCTCGCGCGTGTCGCCGAGCGGGGCCGCGCTCAGACGAACGGAGATCCGCGCTGGAACACCCCCGTGAGCAGGCGCTCCTGGATGTCGGAGCGCACCCGCTCGGACAGCTCGAGGACGAGGCGGCGGTCGTCGGCGGCGTCGGGCCCGTAGCTCGCGGTCTCGATCGGCTCCCCGAACTCGATCCTCCAGCGCGAGGGCAGCGGGATCGCCCCGAGCGGGCCGAGCGCCGGGAAGGTCGGGGTGATCGGAAAGAAGGGCGCACCGATCAGACGGGCGAGCGGCGCCGCGTCGGCGATCTTCGGGTAGATCTCCTCGCTGCCGACCACGGCCACCGGCACGATCGGGGCTCCCGTCCGCAGTGCGATCTCCACGAACCCCCCGCGCCCGAAGCGCTGGAGGCGGTAGCGCTCCGACCAGGCCTTGCCGATCCCCCGCGCGCCCTCGGGGAAGACCGCCACGAGCTCGTCCTCCTCGAGCAGGCGGAGGGCGTTGTAGGGCGAGGCCACGACCCCGCCGAGCCGGCGCACGGCGACCGACAGCCACGGCAGCTCGAAGGCCCAGCGCAGGACGAGGAACCGGGTCGGGCGCGGTAGCGGGTGCTCGCGCATGATCGCCGTGGCGATCATCGTCGCGTCCCACGGCAGGACGCCGGCGTGGTTGGCCACGAGCAGAGCTCGGCCGTGAGCCGGCACGTTGGCCACGCCGACCGCGTTCACTCGCCACCAGCG
>CADCVU010000029.1 GCA_902806245.1 uncultured Solirubrobacterales bacterium | reverse complement strand
TCCTCCTCGATGACCTTCGCGGTCAGGCCCACCACCGACGGATCGGCGTACGCCTCGGCGAGCACGGCGAAGATGCCGGGGTCGAACTCCACGTCGTCGTCGGAGTAGACCGCGATCTCCCCGCGCGCGAGATCGGTCCCGTGGTTGCGCTGGCGGCACGAGCCCGGCGGGGTGGCCTCGTAGCGGGCGGGCGGGCGGTCACCGGCGGCGCGGTGCTCCTCGACCACCGGCTCGGCCGACCGCGCGGGGTCCCCGTCGACCACGATGAGCTCGAGCGGCAGGGGGTCGCACCGGCGCAGGCTGGCCAGGGTGTCGCGCAGCTGGCCGGGGCGGCCCTTGGTGGCGATGATCAGCGAAAGGTCCACGTCGGATCGGGAACCATAGAGCCGGGGTCCGTCGCGACGGATAGGCTGGCCACATGCCGGGCGCGGGCACAGGAGACACCGAGCAGGCGGCGCCGGGCCGATCCGTGAGCCAGATGGTCACCGGCGCGATCCTCAGCAGCGACGACATCGGCGACGCGGAGGTCCGCGCGTGGTCGGCCCTGGCCGACCGGGCGCTGGAGCCCAACCCGTTCGTGCGGCCCGAGTTCGTCCTCTCCAACGCGAAGGCGAGCGGCGAGGCCGCGGCGCTGCTGGTGGTCCGCGAGGGGAGCCACTGGCTCGCGCTCCTGCCCGTCGGCGTCGGCAAGCGCTGGCGCCGGACGCCGCTGCCCTGCCTGATCCCGTGGCTGCCCGAGCTCGCGTACTCCGCCACGCCGCTGATCGACCGCGACGCCCCCGGCCCGGCGATCGCCGGGCTGCTCGACCTCCTCGCCGCCGAGCGCTGGTCGGCCGCGCTCGTTCTGCACCCGTTCGACCCCACCGGGCCGGTGGGCGCCGCGCTCACGACGAACCTGGGCCTGCGGTCGATCGCCCCGTACGTCTACGCGGACTTCGAGCGGGCGGCGATCCGCCGCCGGCCCGAGAACACCTATCTCTCGGAGTCCCTCTCGAGCGCCGGGCGCAAGAAGCTGCGGTCGCGCAAGCGGGCGCTCGGGCGCGAGCTCGGCGGCGACCTCGTCGTCGTCGACCGCTCGACGGAGCCCGCGGCGTGGGACGCCTTCCTGGCGATGGAGCACGCCGGGTGGAAGGGCGAGCAGGGAACGGCCCTGGCCAGCGACTCGCGCGACGCGGCCTTCTTCCGCATCATGTGCGGCGGCATGGCCGCCGGCGGCCGCCTGCAGCTCCTCGCGCTCGAGGGCGCCGGGCGCACGGTCGCCATGCAGTGCAACCTCGTCGACGGCTCGTCCCTCTACGCGTTCAAGGTGGCCTACGACGAGGCGTTCGCCCGCTTCTCGCCGGGCGCGCTGCTCGAGGTCGAGGCGATCGAGCTCTTCCACGACGGGCTCGGTCAGGTGGAGCTGCTCGACTCCTGCGCCGACCCCGACAACGCGCTGGTCAACCGGATCTGGCCCGACCGCCGCCGCCTGCAGACGCTCGTGATCCCCACGGGCGCCCCGGGCGCCCGGCTGATCCGGCCCGCGATGGGCGTCGAGGTGGCCGTCCGGCGCGTCATCCGGGCGCGGCGCGCCGCGCGCGCCGCCTGAGCGCCCGGACGCGCCCCCGTCAGTTCGCGGCGCCGCGCACCCGCTTGATGCGGCGGTTGAGCGCGCGGTTGGTGAGGACCGCGGCCTCCTTGACCCGGTCCGCGGTCGGGCTCGTGCCGGGCGGCTTCGGCGTGAGCCGCATGCGGCGCAGCCGGGCGTTGGCCTGGTAGGCCAGCGCGCGGCGCTCGGTGACCGGCGTCCGCCAGGTGATCGACAGGGAGACGGAGACCGCCGGCCCGTTCTGGACGAAGTGCGGGGCGTGCGGCGGCACGTAGACGCCGTCGCCGGGCTCGAGGGGGTACGGGACGATCGCGCGCGGCTCGCTCGGCATGTTCGAGTGGCCGCCGCCGTAGTAGCGCTCGAGCTCGCGGTGCTCCATGGCCTCGTCCTGGAACTCGCCGACGTTCATGGTCTTGGTGCCGCGGATCTGGAGCAGGAAGTTGTGCTCGGGATCGAAGTGCGAGGGGGTGATCGAGTTGGGCGCAGACAGGAAGACGAAGCCCTCCCGGCCGCCCATGGGGCCCTCCTTGCGGCCGGCGATGGGCTCGACCTCGTCGAGGCAGGCGTCCAGCAGCGCCTTGTAGCGCGGGACGAGCTCGATGTTGCGCAGGATCAGCCACGACTGGCTGGTCTCGATGGTGCGCGCCACCTCGCCCGCGCTGACCTCCAGCGAGGGGACCTCGGCGTCGGCGACGACGGTCGAGATGTTGCCCAGGTTGTGCTCCGTCTTCTCCGCCGGCAGCTCGTCGGCGAGCTCGGCGAGCCGCTCGACGGTGAGCAGGGGATGGTCGACGAGGTGATGCCGGACCGCGATGGGCGCGCTGCCGTACCGGTCGGCGAAGGTGCTCGGTCCGATGTCCAGGAGATCGCTCAAGTCGTGTGTCCTCGGGGCGCTGATGGCCGGGTCGTCGAAGCGGTGCATCGGACAGGCAATCGGCACGGGCCCGCCCGAACTTGATCGTCACACGGCAGTATGCCGCCGCGAGCGGTCAGGCGGGAGCTTTGACGGGCTGCTGCCGGCGCACGACCCGGACGAGGAACGAGAGATCGTCCGGGTTGCGCACCCGCTCCCAGGCCAGGAGGACCGCCAGGTACACGACCCCGCCGGCCACGCCGGCGAGCAGGGGGACGTCGCGCAGCACGAGCATGAGCGCGGCCATCGCGGCCCCCGCCACCAGCGGCCCCACGAGCACCACGATCCACTCGAGCCCGCCGACGGTCCGCGCCGCGAACCACAGCACCACGACCGCGAAGATCGCCTCGGTGGCGAGCATCGCGATCGCCGCGCCGATGTCCTCGTACGGGGGGATCAGGATGAAGTTGAGGACGATGTTCAGCGTCACCATCACCGCCGAGATCCGCATGATCGCCCCCGCGCTGCGCTGGGCGGCGATCAGCGCCGAGCACAGGCTGACGACGCTCAGCAGGACG
This sequence comes from uncultured Solirubrobacterales bacterium, assembly GCA_902806245.1. Lineage (GTDB taxonomy): Bacteria > Actinomycetota > Thermoleophilia > Solirubrobacterales > Thermoleophilaceae > JACCUC01. The sequence goes on along the minus strand of CADCVU010000029.1, from coordinate 899 downwards.
ACGACGGGGGACAGCACCCGCAGCGCCGCCCCCGCGTCGGCGAGCTCGCCGCCGAACACGAGCGCCGTGACGTCCTCGGAGAGGACCCCCATCACGACCGCCACCGGCACGAGCACCGCGAGCGCGATCTTGATCGACCGCCCGAAGACGGCGCCCACGGTCGGATCGGTCTCCCGCGTGAGGTAGGCGTACATCGCGATGAACGCGCCGTTGAGGGCGAAGGAGACGAAGAGGGTCGCCTCGAGGAGTCGGTAGGCCGCGCCGTAGCGCCCGACCGCCGCCTCCGCGGCCATCACGGACAGCAGGACCGCGTCGAGCTTGAAGAGGATCACGATGAAGATGTCCTGGATGGCGAACGGGAAGCTCCTCGCCGTGAGCCCGCGCCAGCGCGACGTGTCCAGCGACAGGCGCGGGGTCCCGATCGCGCGGCCGAGCAGCACGATCCCGAGCACGAGGTGCAGCAGCGAGCCGATCGAGAAGATCACCGCGACGGTCACGAGGCCCCGCCCGGACACCAGCGCCCCGACGCCGAGGATGCCGGTCAGCAGCCGCTGCGCCACCACCGTCATCACGAGGAGGTCCGAGCGCTCGTAGGCGTTGAAGACCGCGTGCCAGCTCTTGGCGAACTCGTCGAGGAGCAGGCCCACGGCCATCACCCCGACCACGATCTTCGTGTGCTCGGGATACCCGAGGGCGAACAGGGCGACCGCGGCGATGCAGAGCACCGGCACGGCCACCACCGCCTTGAGGGCCACGACGTTCCAGAACAGCCCGTCGAGCTCCTCGCGCGACGGCTCGTCGCCGCCGGCCGCGCGCCGCTCGCGGGCGCTCTCGCGGCCCAGGTAGGAGTCCGTCCCGAAGCCGACCGGGATGACCGTGATGCCGAGGAACGCGAAGGC
>CADCVU010000028.1 GCA_902806245.1 uncultured Solirubrobacterales bacterium | reverse complement strand
GCGGGTGCGCGAGCCGGCGCCCGAGCCGGAGCGGGAGCCGGGGCCGGCGCCCGAGGCCGACCCGCGCCCGTGCCGGTAGCGGCGCCGGCGTCCGCGGTTTCCGCCCCGGAGCTCTCGGCGGGGCCCGACTCGGCGGCGGCCTGGTCGGATCCGGTGTCCCCGGTGGAGGACTGCTCGTCGCGCGCGCCCTCCAGGTCTCGCCGCAGCCTGATGATCTCCTTCTCGAGGTCGCTCACGCGACGTTCGACGCCCCGGACCTCCTCGCGGGGAACCGACTCGGCGGCCGGGCGGGTGTCCGCGGCCTCGTCGCCGCCGCAGGCCGGCAGCGCGAGCAGAGCGCAGGCGAGCAGGCAGGCCGATGGGGTCAGGAACTTGGTGCGCACGGAGAGTCTCCTTCCGGGTCAGGGCCGGTGGCGGGAGTACAACTTGAAGCGGCCGCCGGACGGCGCGGGAGTGTAGCGGCCACTCCTCAGGCATCCTTCACGCGATATGCGCATCCCGCCCGACAGCGAAATCGTCGCTCCGGAGTTCGCTCCGGAGCTCGAATGGCTGAACGTCGCCTTCCTGCGGGTGGACAAGCTGCTCGGTCGCAACGCGATCCTCGTCGAGTTCTGGGACTTCGCGCGCGTCAACTCGCTGCGCACGCTTCCCTACCTGAAGGGCTGGAACGCGCGCTATTCGCCCCTGGGGCTGAAGGTCATCGGCGTGCACACGCCGGGCTACTCCTTCGGGCGCGAGCACGATGCGGTCGCTCGGGCCGTCGAGCGGCTCGAGATCCCCTATCCCGTGGTGCTCGACCCCGCGGGCGGCGTATGGCAGCGCTACGGCAACAAGGGTTGGCCGGCGCGCTTCCTGTTCGATCGGCGCGCGCGGTTACGTCACGTCCACTTCGGCGAGGGCGAGTACCTCGAGACCGAGCTGATGATCCAGGAGATGCTGCGCGAGATCGAGCCGGACGTCGAGCTCCCCGAGCCGCTCGATCCGCTGCGCCCCGAGGAGGCCCCGGGCGTGGCGCTCGAGCCCCAGACCGCCGACATCGTCCTGCCGCGCGACCGCGATCGGCTCGAGATCATCCGCGACTGGACCGACGGCGAGGACTACATCGAGGCCAAGGACGCCGGCGGAGCGGTCGAGGCCTCCTTCGACGCCGGGGCGGCCTACGCCGTGCTCTCCGGTGCCGACCTCGAGCCCGGGGTGTACGAATCGGACGGGCGCGTGGTCGCCGAGACGCCGGGCGTGCGCCTGCACGGCTTCCAGTTCCTGCCGCGCGCCCCCGCCACCGCCTGATCTCTGGCGGCGCGCGCCGGGCGCGCGCGAACGCTAGGCGCGGGCCGCCAGCTCCCGCCTGATCTCCTTGGGGAGCATGAAGCGCACGTCCTCCTGGATGACCTCGAGCTCGGCCACGTCCTCCGTTCCCCGCGCGCGGAAGAAGTCGACGAGCCGCCTGACCAGCTCCTCGGGGGCGCTCGCGCCGGAGGTGATGCCCACCGTGCGCGCGCCGTCGAGCCAGTCCTCGCGCACCTGGCGCTCGTTGTCGATCAGGTACGAGTCGGCCCCGTAGTCGCGCGCGACCTCGACGAGGCGCTGGGAGTTCGACGAGTTGCTCGAGCCGATCACCAGCACGAGATCGCACTCACGCGCGAGCTGGCGCACGGCGGCCTGACGGTTGGTCGTGGCGTAGCAGATGTCGTCGGTGCGGGGACCGGTGATGGCGGGGAAGCGCTCGCGCAGGCGGGCGATGATCCGGCTGGTCTCGTCGACCGACAGCGCGGTCTGGGTCAGGTAGGAGATCCGCTCGGGATCCTCGACCACGAGGCGGTCGACGTCGGCCTCGGACTCGACGAGCACCATGTTGCCCGGAGCCTCCCCCATCGTCCCCTCGACCTCCTCGTGCCCCGAGTGGCCCACGAGCACGATCGTGTAGCCCTGCTCGGCGAACTTCTTGGCCTCGACGTGCACCTTGGTCACCAGCGGGCAGGTCGCGTCGATGGTCACCAGGCCGCGCTCGCTCGAGTTGGCGTGCACCGCGGGACTGACGCCGTGTGCCGAGAACACCACGGTCTCGCCCTCGGGCACCTCGTCCTCCTCCTCCACGAAGATCGCGCCGCGCTCGCGCAGCTGCTCGACCACGTGCTTGTTGTGGACGATCTCCTTGCGCACATAGATCGGCGCGCCGTAGAGGTCGAGGGCTCGCTCGACGGTCTGCACGGCCCGGTCGACGCCCGCGCAATAGCCGCGCGGGGCCGCCAGCAGGAGCCGCTCCGGAGCCGCCGGACGGGCGACGGGCAGGGGCGTCGTGGCCATCCTCAGAGCCTAGCGAGCAGCTCGAAGGTCGCCTCGGCGGAGGCGTCGAGGGAGCGCTTGGAGACGGCGCGGAGGTTGTCGCAGCGCTCGTGCCAGCAGGGGAAGTCGAAGTCGATCAGGTCGATGGACGGGACGCCGCTCTGGAGAAAGGGAACGTGATCGTCGGTGATCGCGGCGCTCGGAGCGGCGGGGAACGCGCAGCCCACCCCGACCGCCGCGGCGGCGCCGCGCAGGTCCTCCCAGAGGGCGGAGTCCGAGTTTGCCTCGCGGGGGATCGAGAGGTTGCGGTCGGCCACGAAGTCGAGGGCGATCATGGCGGCCGCGCCGGGGTACTCGCGGGCGGCGGCGCGACTGCCGCGCAGCCCGCGCTGCGGGAAGTCCTCGCCGGCCGGGCTCTCCTCGCCGTCGAAGAGCACGAAGACCACGGTCGGCGCGAGCTGGCGAGGCCGGATCGAGCGCGCGAGCTCGACCACGGCCGCCGTCCCCCCCGCGCCGTCGTTGGCCCCTACGAACCCCGGCAGCTCCTTGGTGTCGTAGTGGGCTCCGACGACCACGAGGCGTACCGGGTCGCGGCCCTGGACCGCCCCGACCACGTTGCGCAGGGGTCCGGCCGGGTCGGGTACGTCCTCGAAGCGGCCGTTGGGCAGCAGCCGGCGCAGCTGCTCGGCGAGCCGGCGGGAGGCCTCCGAGCCGGCGGGGCGCGGTCCGAGCCTCACCTGACGAGCGAGCAGGGCAAAGGCGCGATCCTCGTCGACGCGGTCGGCGCGCGGCGCGGGCGGACGACCGCCGGGGCACGGGGCCTCGGCGGGGATGGTCGCGGTCGGGCCTGCGGGAGACCCGGGACGCGGCGCCTCGGGGCTCGAGCCGACCACGAGCGCGGCCACGAGACCGGCCACGCCGAGGACGATGAGGGCTGGGCCCGGGAACCGCACAGCGGCCATTGTGACGCGCGCCTGCGCAGCCGGTCCGGAGCACCTTCGATCGGGTAGGCTGGCCCGGCATGGCGACGCTGCACAAGGATCGTCTCAGCGCCATCGACGCATCCTTCCTCGCCCAGGAACGCGAGTCCTCGCATATGCACGTCGGCGCGCTGGTGATCTTCGCGGGGGCGCCGCCTCGCCACGAGGAGCTGCTCGAGCACGTCGAGTCGCGCCTGCACCTGGTGCCGCGGTACCGCCAGAAGCTCGCCGAGTCGCCGCTCGAGACCGGGCGTCCGTTCTGGATTGACGACCCGCGCCTCAACCTCCATTACCACGTGCGCCACACCGCGCTCCCGAAGCCGGGCTCGGAGGACCAGCTGCGCCAGCTCGCCGGGCGCCTGTTCTCGCAGCGCCTCGACCGTTCCAAGCCGCTCTGGGAGCTGTGGCTAGTCCAGGGCCTCGAGAAGGCCGACGGCGAGTCGGGCGAGCGCTTCGCGCTCATCTCGAAGACCCATCACTCGATGGTCGACGGCGTGTCGGGGGTGGACATCGCCACGGTCCTCTTCGACCTCGTGGCCGAGCCCGACTCCCAGCCCGAGCCCGAGGCGACCTGGATGCCGCACTCCGAGCCCTCTGGCGTCGAGCTCGTGGCCAAGAATGCCGTCGACGTGGCGCGACGGCCGTTCTCGCTCGTCGGCGAGGCCGTGCGGGCACTGTCCAAGCCCTCGCGGACGGTCGGACAGCTCCGGGAAGCGGTCGAGGGCGTCGCCGAGGTGGCGTGGGCCGGGCTCAATCCCGCGCCCGAGACGCCGCTGAACACCAAGATCGGTCCGCACCGGCGACTGTTCTGGGTCCACGGGCGGCTCGAGGACTTCAAGCGGGTGAAGGACTCGCTCGGCGGGACGGTCAACGACGTGGTGCTCACAGTGGTCACCGGCGCGCTGCGGCGCTGGCTCGAGAGCCGCGGCGTCCGCACCGAGGGCACCGAGCTGCGGGCCCTAGTGCCGGTCTCGATCCGCACCGAGGCCCAGCACGGCCAGCTCGGCAACCGGATCGCGGCGATGCGCGGACCGCTGCCGGTCTACGTCGAGGATCCGGTCGAGCGCCTCCGGGTGGTGCGCGCGGCGATGCAGGGGCTGAAGGAGTCGAAGCAGGCGCTCGGGGCCGAGGTCATCGCCGGAGTGCAGGAGTTCGCCCCGCCCACGCTGCTGGCCCAGGCCTCGCGGCTCAACTTCTCGACGCGGCTCTTCAACCTGATAGTGACCAACGTGCCCGGCCCGCAGTTCCCGCTCTACCTGCTCGGCCGCGAGCTGCGGGAGATCGTTCCGATCGCCTTTCTCCCGGAGAACCACGCGCTGGCGATCGCGATCATGAGCTACAACGGCGGGATCAACTTCGGGCTGCTGGGCGACTACGACACGCTGCCCGACCTCGATGACATCGGCGGGCTGCTCGAGGAGTCGCTGGACGAGCTGCTCGCCGCCGCCGGGGCGGGGAAGCGCCGTGGGGGGTCGCTGCGCGCGCCCGACGGCAGCCGTGCGGATGGCGGGGCGGCAGGTCGAGGCGGCAAGCGCTCCGGCGGGTCGAGCCGCTCGGGGAGCGCCCGCCGCTCTGACCGCGGGGGAACGAAGACCGGCGGTCGCAGAGGCGCCCGGGCCTCGGTCGACGGCTCGGACTAGAGCGCCGCGACGGCCGGGGCCGCCGCGGCGCTCCGAGTGGCGCGTCGCCTACGAGCCGACCGACCGGTTGCCGAACATCAGCACCTTGCGGTCGAGATCGAACCAGACCTGCGGGCTGTCGCGGAGAAGGCTCTTCAGCACGTCGATGTCCTCGGCCGTCGGACGGATCACGTACTCCTCAGCGCCGTGGTCGAGGACGAGCTGCACCGTGAAGATGCCGGCCACGCCGGGTGCCTCCTCGGTCCAGGTCGGCTGGTAGTCGGTTACCTCGCGGACCGTTATCTGGGCGGGGGTTATCTCCTGCTGGGCGCTCGCTTCCATCGCTGCGTCTCCTCGGTGGGGTTGCGATGAGCCTGCCCCTCGCGGGAGGAATGGAAACTGGCCGCGTGCGCCGCCGGGCTCAGTAGCCGAGGGCGAACTTCGCCTCTTCGCTCATCATCTCCGGCGTCCACGGCGGCGTGAAGACCATCTTCGGCGTGACCCGCTCGACGTCGTCGAGCTCGCCGACGTACTCCTGCATCTGCTCGGTGACCTGCGGGCCGATGGGGCAGCCTGGAGTGGTCAGCGTAAAGGTGATGAACACCTCGGAGTCCTCCACCTCCACTCCGTAGACCAGTCCGAGCTCCATGAAGTCGAGTCCGAGCTCGGGGTCGATGACGTTGGTGAGGGCCTCTTCGACCTGCTCCACGGAGGGCATGCCCCGATGGTAGTGGCTCGCCGTTCGCGGTCGGCGGCGCCGAGACCGGGCGGTAGCCTCAGGCCATGCGCTGGCTCCTCGTCGTCGCCGCCTTCATCGTCGTCCCGCTCGCGGAGCTGTGGGCCATCCTCTCGGTGGGCGATGCCATCGGCGTCCTCCCCACCATCCTCATCCTCCTGGCCGACTCGATCCTCGGCAGCCTCCTGCTGCGCTGGCAGGGACGCGGCGCGTGGCGGCGCTTCGTCGACGCGCTGCGGACCGCCCGCATGCCGAGCCGCGAGCTCGCCGACGGACTCCTGATCGTGGTCGGTGCGGCGCTGCTGCTTACCCCCGGCTTCCTGACCGACGTGGCGGGGCTGCTGCTCCTCATCCCGCCCACGCGCGCGCTCGCGCGGCGGGGGCTCGAGCGCGGGATCGCGCGACGGCTGAGCGCGGGCCTGGCCGATGCGGCCCGAGACCCGCGAGCCGGCCCGGGAGCGCGGCGCCGCGGTACGGCCTACGACGTCGAGGGCACGGCGACCGAGCACGACGGCTCACCGGTCCTCGGCGGGCCGCCCCGGATCGAGCGGTGAGCGACCCGGCGATCTCGGCCGCCTGCTTCGATCCTCAGAGCGATACTCACGCCGTCCTGCGCTCGGGCATGGGGATCATTTTCCGGGGCGAGAGCCCGGATATCGTCGACGAGCCGCCCGAGCTGGCTCGCACGGGGACCGGTTGGCAGGCGCGCTCGGCCGGAGCGCTCGAGCTCGCGTTCGAGCCGATCGCCGAGGAGGGCCGGCTCGGCGGATCGAAGGCGCGGCTGTGCCGGGTCCGCGGCCGGGTCGCCCAGACGGCGCTCGACTGTCTCGGCACGGTCACCGAGACCCGCCGCGCGCCGGTCTGGGACGAGCTCGACGCCACCCGCTCGATCTCGGCGATCTTCGACCCCGGCCACGCCGTGACGCTGTTCGCCCGGCGCCCGCGCGGAGCCGGCGGGCACGGCGAAGAGGAGCTCACCGGCTGGCTGCTCGAGGACGGCGTCCTGCACGAGCTCGAGGACGTGCGCCTGTCGACGATCTACGACGGCGACGGCCGTCAGCGCAGCGCGGGCCTCGAGCTGTGGGTGCCGGGCGAGGACTTCCCCCGTCGGCTCGCCGGCCAGGCTCGAGCCGGGCTCTCGCTCGCGCTCGAGGGGCTGCTCGTGCACGCCGCCGTGTTCGGCTGGCGCATGGAGGGTCGCGAGGGCGTCGGGGCCTACGAGCTGACGGTTCGCGACCGAGGAGGTGCGGCGGCGTGAGCGGCCCCCAGGCGCCGGGCCACTCGCGACGAGCGGTGATCTGTGACTTCGGCGGCGTGCTCACCAGCCCCCTGATCGGCGGCTTCGTCGCGGTTCAGGAGCAGTCGGGGGTGAGCGTCGAGGAGCTCTCCGCGGCGATGGCCCGGGTGACCGCGGCCACCGGGCGCCATCCGCTTTTCGACCTCGAGATGGGTCTGATCCCGGAGTCCGAGTTCCTGCGCGCGCTGGAGGACGAGCTCGAGGGCGACGTCACGCTGAACGGCTTCCGCGACGTCTTCTTCTCGGCGCTGCACCCCAACCAGGCGCTGATCGACTACATGGCCGAGCTGCGCGCGCGCGGGCTGCGCATGGCCATCCTCACCAACAACGTGCGCGAGTGGGAGGCGCTGTGGCGCGCCAAGCTGCCTGAGCTCGAGCGCACCTTCGAGGTCGTCGTAGACTCCGCATGGGTGGGGATGCGCAAGCCGGACCCCGAGATATACCGGCTGACCGTCGCACGGCTGGGCGACGGCCTGCGGCCCGAGGAGTGCGTCTTCGTCGATGACACCGAGGCGAACTGCGAGACGGCCCGCTCGCTCGGGATGCACGGGGTTCGGTTCTTGGATACCGACCGAGCTGTTGCCGAGGTCGAGGCGGCGCTGGCGGCGGACTGAGCGCTGCGCGGGTCAGTCCGCGATCGCGGCCTGGGCCACGATCTTCGACGGGCTGATGCGGACGAGCAGCTCTCCCTCGACGGCGTTACGCCGGCCGAACTCCTCGGCGCGATCGGCGCCCATATAGCGGCCGCCGAGCCGAGTGGCCCAGCGCAGCAGATCGTCGTGGTCCTCGCTCGCCTCCGCCTCGCCCTCGACCATCACGAACGAGAACGGCGGCTCCTCGTCGTCGACGCACAGGCACACGCGAGGGTCGCGACGGAGGTTACGTCCCTTGACGGTGTCGGCACCGGTGGTCAGCAGCACGTCATCGCGGTCGAGCACGAACCAGATCGGCACGACGTGCGGGCGCCCGTCCCGGCGCACCGTGGCCAGCTTGCCCGTACGCGTGCCCGCGAGCAGAAACGCGCGCCGCTCCTCGTCGGACATCTCGCGCACGTCGGCGTCCTACCTTGGTGAGAGGTGCGCTGAACCTCTCAGTCTGTCGGAACCGCCACGCGGCCTTGAGAGTCCGAAAAGCAAGCTCAGCCGGGACGCAGGGAGCGAGTGTGCTTCAGCACACGAGTCTCCCGAGGACACCGCTGAGCGCCGCTTTGCAGGGCTCTCAATTCTCGGAGCCGAGGCGGTCCCAGCAGTACAGCTCGACCGCCTCCGAGGCCAGCGCCATCGTCCGCTCCGCCGACAGCCACGGCAGCACGGTGTCGAGCGCCTGCTCCTCGCCCATGCCGGCTTCGAAGGCCTCGTCGCCGCGGAAGCCGGCGGCGATCTTGAGCGCCTCGCGACGATGCTCGCCGAGGCTCGCGAACGCGCCGACCAGGAACTCCTTGGTGGCCACCGGTCGTCCGATGTCGAGCGATGCGTGCCACGCCGCCAGCATCGAGAGATCGTCGTCGTCGAGGTCCTCGATGGCCTGTGCGTAGTGGCTCGCGAGCTCGTCGTCGGGGATCTCGTCGACCCACGCGTGGACGACCCCGCCCAGCAGCTGCCGGCGCGCCTCGCGCCCCACCGACTCTGCGACGATGCGAATCGCTTGCTCAGGCTCGATGAAGCAGAGAGGCATCCGGTGAGTTCTCCGAAGGTCGCGGGATCGTGCTGCCGAGCCAGCGTACGGCGCTGCGCGGACGGAAGCCCGGAGTGCCCGCGGCCGTCGCCTCAGCCCGCGCCGACGCGGGCACCGGTTCGCTGCGGCGGCCACGAGCAGAGGGCGGCGCGGCCGGGACAACCGTGGCACAGAGCCGCCCCCGGGGTCGCGCTCGGCTCGTAGCGGCCGGCCGCGAGCTCCCTCAGCAGTGCGCCCAACCGCCGTTCGAGCTCTCGTCGCTCGGAGCGCTCGTAGGCGACGATCACCGGCTCGTGCGGACGCTCGAGGAAGACGTGCGCGACCTCGACGCGAGCGGCGCCGCCGCGCAGGGCGGCGAGCGCGTAGACCAGCCGCTGGGTCGCGTAGGCCTCCTCGCAGAGGGCCTGGAGATCCGCGCCCGCGTCGATACGGTCGGTCTTGTAGTCGACGACGAGCGCGCTCTCGCCGTCGGCGCAGTGGGCGTCGAGCACCCCCTCGACGAGCACCGAGCGGGCGACGTCGTCGGCGGCCTCGAGCGCGAACGTGAACGGCAGCTCCCGGCGGACCGCCGGCGCACGTGCCATGCGCGCGCGCAGCGGTGAGTCGAGGAAGCCGCCGACCAGGCGCATGAGCTCGCCGACCTCGGCGTCCGTGCCCGCCGCGCCGCGAGCGCGCAGGCGCGCGGCGACCTGGTCGGGGCGCGGCGCGACCGCCCGGCGGAGCTCGACGCGCTCCAGCAGCTCGTGGGCGACCGAGCCGCGGGTCAGCGCGTCCAGCGGCGTGGCGGCGGCCTCGTCTCTCGCGGCGCCGACGGGTTCGCGCTCGCCTGTAAGGCGGAGGGTGCGCTCGAGGTAGTAGCGGTAGCCGCAGCGGCGGTAGTTCTCGAGCGCCGAGTAACTGATGCGGGTGACGGGAGCGCTGGCTGTGGCCGCAAGTGCGGGCCGGCGAGCACGGCTCGGCCGGGCCGAGGCACCGCTCGTCGAGCCCGCGCTCGAGGCAGACACCCGAGGCCGGACGGCATCCGCCGGCGAGGCCCAGGGCTCCGTCGGTGCCTTCGCCCCGGGCCCCTCGCGACGCGTGAGCGCCTCGGAGGGCGCCCGGTCCTCAGGCGGCAGCACCTCCGCGAGATTCTCCGCCGTGAGCACGCCCCACGCGACGGCGCCCTCACGCCCCTCCCACGAGCGCACGCACGTCCCTGCTCGCTCGCGCAGGCCATGGGCCTCGCGCAGCTCGGGAACGAACGCGGGCGCGAGCCACTCCATCGCGGGGGCACCCGCCCCACTCCGCGCTCGCTCGAGGTCGAGCGCGCCGCTTACGATCAGGCGCCGTTCGGCGCGGGTCGCCGCGACCCACAGCAACCGTCGCTCCTCGTCGCGCTCCGCGCGAGCGGCCTCGTCGGACAGCGCACGCGCGTCGAGGGCATCGAGGGCGCCGCCGTCGGGATCGGGGAGTCGCAGACCGACGCGGCCGTCGGCGGAGACCCGCAGGAGCGGCACGTCGCAGGGCTCGCCGCGACCGAGGTCGCCGACGCATACGAGCGGGAACTCGAGCCCCTTCGCGGCATGGATGGTCATGAGGCGGACCGCGTCGATCCCCTCGCCCTCGAGCGGGGCCTCGCCCTCTCGGGCCGCGGCCACGCCGCGGCGGTCGATCGTGTCGAGGAAGCCGCGCAGGTTGCGTCCCTCGGCGGCCTCGAACTCGCGCGCGAGGCGCTTGAGCTTGCGCACGTTAGCCATCCGCCGCTCGCCGCCCGGTGACGCGAGCACCTCGCGGTCGTAGCCCGAGGCGCTGACCGCCCGCTCGACGAGCTCGGGCAGCGAGCGCCGCGGCAGCTCGCAGCGCTCGACGGCCAGGCGCCGGACGAAGTCGCGGAGGCGGTGGCGATCGGACTCGGGCACCGCGGAGGCGAGATCGCCCGCCTCGGCACCGTCGTCGTGCGCAGCGAACGCGTGCTCGAGCGCCGGCCACAGCGAGCGTCCGCGTCCCGCGTGGCGGCGCAGGAGGGCGAGCGCGTCGAGCGACGCGCCGACGAGCGGCGAGGCGAGCACCGCGAGCAGCGCCTCCTCGTCGCGGGGGTTGGCGAGGACGGCGAGGTAGGCGCGCAGGTCTGCCACCTGCTGAGCGCTCCAGTAGCCGCCTCCGCCGGCGACGTAGGTGGAGATCCCGCGCTCGGCCAGCGCCTGCTCGTAGCGGTCGACGTCGGTCCAGGAGCGCAGGAGCACGGCGACGTCGGCGGGAACGAACTCGCCGCCGCGCAGCAGCTCCTCGACTCGCCGCGCCAGCCAGCGAGCCTCGGCCGCGCGCCACGGTGGCGCGCCGTGCATGGCGGCGCCGAAGGGCTCCTCCTTCCCGTCCAGCACGTCCGCCCAGCGGCCGTTGTCGCGGTCGACGGCGAGCAGCTCGACCCGCGGCGCGCTGCCGCCCGGCGCCGGCGCGGACAGCGGCGCGAAGCCCTCGCCGAAGCCCGGCTCAAAGGCGGCGTTGATCACGTCGAGGATCTCCGTGGCGGCCCGAAAGCCGGCCCCGAGCCGAACCGCTCGCCCGCCGTCGTCCGCCGCCCGCCGGCGCTCGGCGAACACGCTGAGGTCGGCCCCCCGGAAGCCGTAGATGGACTGCAGGTCGTCCCCGACCGTGAACAGGTTGTCCTCGACGACCAGGTCGAGGATCTCGCTCTGGAGGCGGTTGGTGTCCTGGAGCTCGTCCACGAGCACGTGGTCGAAGCGCTCGCGCGTGCGCTCGCGCAGGGCGGGCCGCTCGGAGAGCAGGTCGCGCGCGAGCAGCTCGAGGTCGTCGAAGTCGAGCGCCGAGCGGTCGGTCTTCAGGTCTCGGTAGCGACGACCGTATAGGCGCAGGAGCTCGTCGAGGAGGCCGAGGTCGCCGAGGGCGCGGTCGCGCGCGCAGAGCTCCAGGCACGCCGCGTGGGCCTCCTCGAGCTCGTCGAAGACGGGACCGCGCAGCGCCCGGGCGTTGCCGCGGCGCACGGCCACGCGCGCGAGCTCGAGCGGGTCGAGCACGCCGTCGGGCTCGAGGCAGTCGAGCGCCCCGGCGCAGCGGTCGAGGCGATCGACGGCGGCGCGCACGGAGGCGACGGGCTCGGTCTCGGCGGACAGGCTCCGGCCAGCGGCTCGGACCGCGCGCGCCAGCCGCTCGTGCGCGCGTGCGATGTGCTCGGCCGAGGACCGTGGCGGCCGCGGGAGCGCGGGCTCGCGCTCGCCGCGCCCGCGCATCTGGCCGTGCACGGCGCGAACCGCGCAGGCGAGGCGGTCGGGGCCGTGGGCGGCGACGAGCTCGACCCGGCTGGGGTCCTCGGACGGGTCGAGGAACTCCTCGAGCGCGGCGTCGAACCCGTCGGCGGCGAGGCGCTCGGCCTCGTGCTCGGCCAGGACACGGTACTCGGGGTCGAGGTCCGCGCTGAGTGCGTTCCCCCGCAGCAGCCGGGAGCAGAAGCCGTGGATGGTGGATATCCAGGCGGCGTCGACGGCGCGGGCGTGATCGCGCTCGCCGGCCTCGAGGAAGCGCGCGCGGATACGGCTCCGGAGCTCGGCCGCCGCCTTCTCGGTGAAGGTGATGGCGAGGATCCGCTCGACGCCGACTTCGTCCTCGAGCACGGCCCGCACGAAGCGCTCGACGAGCACGCGGGTCTTTCCGCTGCCCGCGCCGGCGTGGACGAAGAGCGAGCCGTCGCGCCGCTCGACGGCCTCGCGCTGCTCGTCGGTGAGCTCGGGCGCGTCAGCGACGACCTGCTGCTCCTCGTCGAGGAGCGAGAACAGGGAGAGCGTGCTCACGCCTGCTCCTCGCGGCAGATCGACGGATAACGGCAACCGGCGGGCGAGCAGCGATCGGGACACGGGGCGAGGTCGCCGGTGCGCAGCCGCGCAGCCACCTCGCCGACCCGGGCGCGAGCCGCGGCGAGGACGGCGTCGAGGGACGCCTCGTCGCGGACGTCCGAGCGGCTGACGAACGCGCCGACCGCCTCGGCCTCGTCCTCGCGCACGACCCCGCGCGTCGCTCCCCTACCGGCCAGCGACACGTACAGGGCTCCGGCGGGCTCGACCCCGAGCAGCTCGCGCACGGCGAGCATGTAGATCGACAGCTGGAGGTCGTCGTCGGTCTCCCAGGTCCCGACGCCGGCGACATGGGCGCCGGACTTGTAGTCGCGCACCAGCGCCCGGTCGCCGAGCGTGTCGACGCGGTCGATCCTTCCGCGCAGGGCCACGCCTTCGGCCTCGAGCTCGAGCGGTGGGAGCCCGTCGTGCTCGGTCTCGAGTCCAAAGGAGAGCTCGAGATGGCGCGGCTCATAGCCCACTCCGGCCGCGGCCTCGCGTCGCAGATGGCGCAAGAGGTCGTGTTCGAGGCGGCTGCGGGCCGCCCGCAGCCGCGCCACCCGAGGAGATATGCGGTGCTCTGCACTCAGCTCATCGAGGGCCTGGCGGAGGATGGCCTCGGCCTCGGGCAGCGTGGTGGGTGTGACCCGCGCCGAGCCCGTGCGCTCGCGCAGCCGCTCGAGAGTCGAGCGGAGCACGTCGTGGGCGTAACGGCCGCGCACGAGCGCCTCCGGGTCGGCCTCGAGGGCCTGCGGGCGCACGAGCTTCTCGACCAGCCAGCGCACGCCACAGCCGGCGAAGGACTCGAGCTCTCCGGCGGAGAACTCGCGGCGCTGCGCGAGCTCGGCCAGAAGCGCCGCCGCGGTGAGGCCGGCCGGCCGGGGCGGCGCACGCCTCGGGCCGCGCGCGGTCAGCGCCCGCGCGTGCTCCTGCTCGGTCGGCGCCCGCTCGGGCGGCCAGACGACGTCGGCCAGCGTCCGGCGGACGGCCGCCGCGTCCAGCGCGCCGGCGGGGAACAGCTCGCGCACGTCGTCGAGGAAGAACGAGGGAGACTGCGGCGCTCCCTCCTCGTCGGTCATCCGCGAGCTCAGGACGAGTCGCCGCTCGGCGCGCGAGACGCAGGCGTAGAACAGCAGGCGCTCGCGGTCGAGCTCGTCCTCGCGCACGGGCAGCGACAGACCGCCGGCCACGCTGATCTCGCGGCGCAGCTCGTCGGAGAGGAACGGCTCGGGCGCCGGGCGCCGCGGGAACTCGCCCTCCTGGAGGCCGAGAACCACGACGACGGCGAACCGGCGGGCGCGAACGGCCTCGGGCGCCGCGATCCGCACGCGCTGGGGTGAGGGCGGATCGCCGAGGCGGACCGGCACGTCCGCGAGCAGCTCGGCCAGGGCGCCGGGCTCGAGCGGCGGGCCGAGGCCCCGTTCAGCGAGCGCGCCGACGTCGGCCAGCGCCGCTCGGGCGGTGCGCAGAGCGGCCGCATCCTCGCCCTCGCGCGAGGACAGGAGGTGCGCTCGCCGGGCGTACGGCCCCGCGAAGAGTCGCTCGATCCGGCGATCGAGCTCTTCGAGGAGCGGGGGCCCCCCGGCGGCGGCGCACAGGCGGGCGATCTCCTCGAGCGGCCAGTGCCGCTCCTCCCAGAGCTCGTGGGCGGCGGTCGCGGTGTCGATGCCCGAGCGGCGGACCTCTGCCTCGAGCTCGTCGGCGAGGTGCGGCGCGTGCAGGCGGCCGGGGGTCCGCAGGTAGGCGATGAGGTCGTCCGTCGTGCCCACGGACGAGGCGCAGCGCAGCAGGGACGTGAGCCCGCGCCCGAGCGCGGTGTGGGCGAGCGGGACCGAGCGCTCGAGGGAGAACGGGATGCCGTAGGCGTCATAGACCTCCTCGAACAGGCTTGCGGAGGCCGCCGGATCGCGCACCACGACGGCGATCTCGCCGGGCGCGGTGCCGGCCTTCAACGCGGTGAGGACCTCCGCTCCCGACAGCTCGACCTCGGCCCGCTGGCCGCCGGCGACGTGCAGGCGGACGGCGTCGCCCGGACCGGCGGCGCTCGCCGGCGAGCCGGACACGATCGCGCCGGCCGAGGCGAATCCCGCGGCCGTCGCCTCGGAGTCGGCGGCGATCGAGCTGCCGGCCACGGCTCTCGCCGCCCCCGCCGCCGCCCCTGCCCCGAACAGTCGCCGCTCGATCACCGACAGAGCCGCTCGGGACCCGGGCGCGTAGTGCGCGCTGCTCGCCGGCAGCTCGACGCGCTCCTCGGCGAGCTCGGAGAGCAGCGCGAACGCCGAGGCGGTGGCGCGAAAGGCGGCGCGGCCGCGCTCGAAGGGCAGCGACACCGTCACCTCGACGCCCACCCGGTGAGCGAGAGTCTCGAGCGCGTCGAGCTCGAGCGCCGTGAAGTCGTCGAAGCCGTAGACGAACACGGGGCCGGCGCCCGCGCTGCGAGGCTCGCGGCGGACGGCGTCGAGGGTCCGGCGCGCGAAGAGCTCGTCATCGAGGAGTCCGGCGCGGGCGAGGCCCCAGGCGTAGCCCTCGCACACGGCGGCGAGATCCTCCGCGTAGGGGCGCCGGGGCCCGTCTTCGGCCCACGCGGCGAGGGCGCGACGCAGGCGTGGAGGATCGACCATCGCGCCGCCGAGCTCGGCCATTAAGCGGCTCGCAGCACGTGCGAAGCCGGGGCGCCGCGCCGACGGGCCGAGCGTGCGCAGCGACGCGCGGCGCGCCGCTTCGACGGCGAGCAGCTCGCGCGTCAGGGGCGTCGCTCGCGGCGCCGCCGCGAGCTCGGGATCGACGCGCGCGGCGAGGAGCTCGAGCAGACCGGCGAAGCGCACCACGCGGACTCCGAGCACGGCTCCGCCCTCGGCGAGCTCCCGCCGACTGTGCTCGACGTCCTCGAGGCGGGGGACGACGAGGGACGGGTCGTCGTCCAGGCGAGCGCGATAGCCCCGCATCAGCTCTCCGGCCTTGCCGGAGTTCGCGGGCCCGGTGACGAGCTTGAGCGGCATCGTCCGAGGTATAGACCCGCGATCCGACGGCACGCCGGGAGGGGTGAGCGCCGGAGCGCGCGGCCGCAGGTGACGGGCCGGCGGCCCGCGCCGGCGAGCGCGTCGCTACACGGCCAGCAGGCCCCGGCGGGCCGCGTCCCCTAGGGCCTCGGCGTACCGCCGGGCCGCCAGCATGGTCGGCGCGTCGAGGAGATCCCAGCCCGTGCCCGGGCGGAAGACCCAGCGGGCGATCCGCAGCCGCTCGCCGTCGAGCCGCTCGACGCGGAGCTCGTCGCGCAGCTCGCCCGACCGGCCCGGGCTGGCACCGTGCGCGCCGGCAGCGGCCTCGGGCGGTGGGTCGGCGGCGGCGGACGGTGCGGGCTCGGGTGAGACCTCGGCCAGAGCGCGGGTCATCTGCTCGTACTCAGACGGCTCGAGCGCGCTCGCGCCCGCCGCCTCGGCCATCAGCGTCGACACGTCGCTCGCGGCCAGCACGGGCGCCGCGGGCCGAAGCGCCCCGGCCGACCACTCGGCGAGTCGCAGGCCACCCGGGACGCGCTCGAGGCGAACCTCGTAGATCTCGCCGTCGCGCTCGTAGGGCCCGACCGACGCGGACGGGCCGCCCCGGAAGGTCACGGCACCGCGCGAGGCCCCCCTGGCTCCCGGCCGCGTCCTCGATGCTCTGGCGGGACTCGGGGTGCCCCCGGTCGCGGCCGCTCGCTCCCTCGAGCTCGCGCCGGTGCGCCCGGAGCCGGCCGAGTCGAGGACCGTGCCCCGAGAGCAAATCGGACAGTCGGCGGTGAAACGGTTGTGACGACAGAAGAGTGAGACCACCGGTCCGAGGCTACCCGGCCGGCATCGACGGCTGCGAAGATCTACTGCGTGCGCACCGTCGTCGTCTCGGACCTGCATCTCGGCCTGCAAGCCGGCAACGACGTGGCCCGCCGGCCCGAGCTGCGGGCGCGCCTCGTCGAGATCGTGCGCGGCGCCGACCGGCTCGTGCTGCTCGGCGACATCCTCGAGCTGCGCGAGCGATCGCTCCCCTCCGCGCTCGAGATCGCCCGGCCGCTGTTCGAGGAGCTGGCCGGGGCGCTGGGATCCGGGGAGATGATGCTCGTGCCCGGAAACCACGATCACACCCTGCTCGCCTCGCTCGCAGCGTCAGCGGGCGGCCCGGGAGCGCTGCGCTCGCTCGAGAACCGGCTGAGTCCGCCCGCGGATCACCCGCTCGAGCGCCTGGCCAGCAACCTCTCACCGGCACGACTCACCTTCGCCTACCCGGGCGTATGGCTCGATCGCGGCGTCTACGCGACGCACGGCCACTACATGGACGCTCACTCGCCCGTCCCGATGGTCGAGTGCCTGGCGATCGCCATCTCGGCTCGCCTCCGAGGCGGCCGCCCGCGGCCCGGCAGCACCCCGGTCGACTACGAGCGGGTGGTCTCGGCGGTCTACCGGCTCTCGACGCGAGTCGGCCGTGGACAGGCGGTCGGTCGCGGCGGCGCCGGCGACATCTCGGTTCGTCTCTACGAGCGGTTGACGCGGCGGGCGCCCGAGGGGTCGGCCGGCGACGGGGTCGGGACCGCGGCGGGCGCGCCGAGCGACCCTTCCGCCGCGGCGCCCAACCCCCAGCGAAGCGCACGCCACCACGTCGATCTCGGTGACCGTCTGCTCCGGGCGGCCGTGCCGCGAGCGGTCGCGGCCCTCAACCGCCTCGGCCTCGGCCCCTTCGATCCCGACATATCGGGTCACGCGCTCCGCCGGGCCGGCCTGCGAGCGATGGCCGAGGTCGTGACGCGCCTCGACATCGAGGCCGATCACGTCATCTTCGGACACACCCATCGCCCCGGGCCGCTGCCGGACGACCTCGGGGAGTGGACGCTTCCCGCGCGCGGCGGACGGCCGCCGACCCGGCTCGTGAACACGGGTAGCTGGGTCTACGCACCCCTCTTCCTGGCCACCCGGCCGAGTGACAGCCCGTACTGGCCGGGCCGCTGCGTGGTGATCGAGGACGGTCGCCCCCCTGAGCTCCTGCACCCGCTGGCCGACTCCGGGCACGAGGAGCTCGCGCGAGCGCGCTGAGCATCGGCGCTTCAGACGCGGCGCCGGGTGACGAGGCAGAGCCCGGTTGCGAGCGACAACACGCCCAGGAAGCCGACGGCCAGGGCCGGGTACCCCGTACGAGCCAAGGGTACGTCGCGGACGGAGGCGGACATACCGCGACTTCCTCCGTTCCCGTCACTCGAGACCTCCGAAGCCTCGACCGAGGCTCTCTCCCCCGAGTTACCGTCGTTGCCGGTTTCGTCGGTGTCGGTCGGAAGCTCAGGATCGACGACGTCGACCACCTCGTCGGGGTCGGAGGCTCGTTCGTCCCCGATCTCGTCGGAGTCGATCACGTCGATTGGGCGGTCGACCGGTTCCCCGATCTCGTCGGAGTCGATTACGTCGATTGGGCGGTCAGCCGGCGCCATCCCGGCGGCTTCGTCGGTCGCGGCGGCGGCGGAGGCCGACGCGAGCAACGGCAAGAGGACAACGGCGACCACCAGCGCGGTCGAGATGCGGATGAGGGCTGAGCTTGAGCGCATTGCTCGTCTCCTTTTCGGTCGGGTCGTTGCGGTCTGATGCTCGGGGTCATCCGGAGGGCACGGCTTCGGCGTTGGTGCTCTCCGGCTCGGCACGAGGAAAGTCGAGGAACCGGTTCCCGCTCCATCCGATGTTCCAGTGACTGCGTAGCCACTCGCCGGGTTCGGTCAGCGTGTCGAAGTAGGTGTCCTTACCGCAGTCGAATACGCGGATCGCGCACCGACTCGTGGAGTAGCTGCTCCGGTCTCCTCCGTCGGCGTAGCACATGACGTCCCATCCGTCGTTGCAGTGCCACCTGTCACCGGACGAGCGCGGCGCGTCGTACTGCACCGCCCCCATGTTGTGGCCGTTCTCGTGCATGCCGACGCGCCAGTTCCAGCACGTCGTCCTTGCGGTGTTGCCGTAGACGAGGGCGTAGCGCGGACCCGAGTTGTTCTGGTTCTTCGTCGACTTGCGGTCATCGTTGCGGATGTTGCCGATGCCGCACTTCCGCTCTACCGGATCGTCGTACCAGATCAGATACTTGCCCTCGGGGAGTCGTGACCTGCTCGCTTGAGGTCTCCTTGGATCACCGACCAGTCGTCCCGGGCGGCAGTCGTCGTGCTCTCCAGCACCCGGATGTCGATCAGGCCCGAGGGCTTGCAGCGGACCCGATAGTCGGCTCCGACCCTTCCCTGACTCGACGTCAGGGCATCGGCGTTCAACCGGTAGCTCATTTGACGCATATAGGTTCGGATGCGCTGGTACATCGACCTCGAGAATCGGTTCGGGCGGTCGGAGGGATGCACGTAGAGGACCTCCATGCGCGGCCGGTCGGCGCAGTTGAGTCCCCGCTCCGGGAGAGCGGCGTCGGCGGCGGCCACCTCAGCCGGAGGCGCAGGGTCGGGGCCGTGCGTCTTGATGATCTCCCCGTCAGGCAGCCGATCTCGAGCAGCCCATCGGCCGCGCGGCGGGTCGGCCCGAGGCTCTCGACCTGGACGAACTGACCGGCGCGCCCGCCCGCGAGCGCCTGGTCGACTTGGGCGTCGAAGCTCGCGTTCTCGTGGGCGGCCGCGGGCCCGGCGACGACGGCGCCGGCCACAGCCACGGCGGCCGTCAGGGAAATGCGTAGGTTCATCGCGGTTCTTCCTGGTGTCGGGAGGGGGGACGGACGCTCCGCCAGAGCGCGGTCCAGCCGTGTTCACCCAGAAGTCGCGAGCACGCGAAACTCGCCCCTCCCTGCGCTCGCGCGGACATTCCCGAGACCCATGCCCCCGACCGCGGGCGCGGACCCGCGCCGGATACTCAGGTCTGCGCAACGCCGCGCGCCGCGCAGCGTCCACAGCGTCAGGTCCGGCGTGCGCCCTTCGCCTTGCCGGCCCGCGGCCGGCGTCCGTTCCCGCCGGCTCCGTTCTTCGAGCGTGACGGCGCCGAGCCGTTAGCGGTCGTAGGCGCCGCGCCCTCTCCGTCCGCCGCCCCGTTCGGCGCGGCGACGGCCTGCTCCTCGCCCTCCGCCGCCGGCTCACGCGGTCGCTGGGCCCACTCCTCGTCGAAGTCGGCACGCCACTTCCCGCTCTCGGGATCCTGCTCCAGCTTCAGCTTGGCCCGGAAGGTCCGTCCGGAGCGGCCCTTGAAGCCGGTCACCGGCTTCTCCGTGCGGCCCGCGACGGGATCATCGCCGGCCTCGCGCGAGCGGCGCACGCTCTCCATCAGCTCCTTGACCACCGCCGGCGGCAGGTTCTTGCCGGCCTTACGCTTCCAGACCACGAACCCGCAGCCGGGGTCCTCCTTGGACCAGCACGAGTAGCCCTTGCGGTTCTCGATCACGTCGCGCCCGCAGACCGGACACGAGCCGAGGTTGGCCCGCTCGATCTTGACGTCCTTGAGCTTGTCGAGCTCGGCCACCGTGTCGGTGGTGAACTTGGCGATGTCGGCCATGAAGGCGGGGCGCGAGTCCTCGCCCTGCTCGATTCGCCCCAGCCGGCGCTCCCAGTCACCGGTCAGCTGCGCCGAGGTCAGCGGGTGCTCCCCGAGCAGCGCGACAACCTGGAGTCCCTTGTCGGTGGCGTGCAGGGCCCGGCCCTCGCGCTCTATGTAGGCGACGTCGATCAGCCGCTCGATGATCGAAGCGCGCGTGGCCGGCGTGCCTATCCCCGAGTCCTTCATGGCCTCGCGCACCTCGGCCTCCTCGACGTCGCGCCCGGCGGTCTCCATGGCGCCGAGCAGCGACGCCTCGGAGAAGCGCCGTGGCGGCTGGGTCTCCTTGCGCAGCGACTCGACCGCCCGGGTCTCGACGGTCTCGCCGTCGGAGAGCTTCGGCAGGAGCTGGTCGCCGCCGGCGTCGTCCTCGGTGCTCTCGCCGGGGCCGCGGGCCTCCTCACCGTAGACCGCCCGCCAGCCCGCCTCGAGCAGGACGCGTCCGCTCGTGCGAAAGACATGCTCGGAGGCGACCGTGGTCTCGACCCGCGTGCGCTCGTACACCGCGTCCGGATGGAAGACCGCCAGGAAGCGCTTGGCCACGAGGTCGTAGACGCGACGCTCGTCCTCCCCCATCCGACCGAGGTCGTGCTCCGAGCGCGTGGGGATGATCGCGTGGTGGTCCTCGACCTTGGCGTCGTTCACCACACGGCCGAGCGGGAGCTTCTCGAGCCCGGTGACGTAGCGCGCGCCCGCCGCGTACTCCGGCGCGTCGCGACCTACGAGCTCGGCGGTGGGGCGGATCTCGGCGACGAGATCGCCGGTCAGGAAGCGCGAGTTGGTGCGCGGGTAGGTGATCGCCTTGTGTTCCTCATACAACCGTTGCGCCGCGGCCAGCGTGCGCTTGGCCGAGAAGCCGAAGAGCGTGTTCGCGTGGCGCTGGAGCGAGGTCAGGTCGTACAGGAGCTGCGCGCGCTCGCGCTCCTCCTTCTTCTCGAGCTTGGTGATCGCGCCCGGACGGCCCGTGCCGTCCTCACCGAGGCAGTCGCGGACGATCTCCGCCGCCTTCTCCTCGGGGATTCGCTTGCCCCCCAGGTAGCGCCCGTTGTAGAGGCGCTCGCCGCTCGCGGCGAAGCGCGCCTCGACGAGCCAGTAGGCCTCCGGCTTGAAGTCGCGGATCTCGCGCTCGCGGCGGGCCACCAACGCCAGCGTGGGCGTCTGCACGCGCCCGAGCGAGACGGCGCCGTCGAAGGCCGCGCGCAGGCGGATCGACGCCGCTCGCGTCGCGTTCATGCCCACCACCCAGTCGGCCTCCGAGCGTGAGCGCGCCGCGGCCTCGAGCAGCTTCATCTCCTCGCCGGGGCGCAAGCGCTCGAAGGCCTCGACGATGGCCTTCTTGGTCATCGAGGAGAGCCACAGGCGCTGCACCGGCTTGTCCACGCCCGAGGTGTCGAGCACGTAGGCGAAGATCAGCTCGCCCTCGCGCCCGGCGTCGCAGGCGTTGACGATCAGGTCGGTGTCGTCGTCGCGCATGAGCTTGTGCAGCACCGAGAGCTGCTTCTTGGCGCGCTCGTCGTTGGGCACGAGCTTGAACTGCTCGGGCAGGATCGGCAGGTCGGCGAAGCGCCACTTCTTGAGCTTCGGGTCGTAGTCGTCGGGCGGGGCGAGGCCGACGAGGTGACCGACCGCCCACGAGATCACGTAGTCGTCGCCGACCAGGTGCGATTTGTCCTTGGCGCCCTTGAAGCTGCCCGGCAGAGCGGCCGCGAGATCGCGGCCGACGGACGGCTTCTCGGCGATGACGAGCGTCTTCCCCATTCCTCGGCTCACTGTAGAGATGCGCGGACGGCTGCCGCGCAACCCGGCGGCGGGCGCCGGGCGGCTGTCAGCCCGCGCAGGGACCGGTGCTCACGCGCTCGCGCGCGCGAGAGAGAGCCCGCTCGACGATGGTCGCCGGGACGCCGAAGCCGGTCCGCTCGCGCCTCGAGACCGCGGCGGCGAAGATCGTGGTCACCACCCGGCCCTGCTCGTCGACCATCGGCCCCCCCGAGTTGCCTGAGCGCACGCGACCGCGCAACGAGGTGATGCGCCGCTCGATCGGCCCGCGGCCGTAGGAGTCCTGGCTCGAGACGGTCTCCGTCGATCCGAGGCGCCCGGGCCGGGGGGTGAAGGGTCCGTTCTCGGGGAAGCCGAGGATCGCCGCCGAGGTGCCCTCTGGCGCGCTCGTCTCCTGCTCGAGCGCCGGCGTGCCCGAGACCCCGCTCGAGCGCAGGATGGCCAGGTCGTTGTCGGGGTCGTAGTAGATCGCCTCGGCGTCGTGGCGGCTGCCGTCGCGCAGCTCCACGGTGGTGTCCTCCTGGCCGGCCACGACGTGCGCGTTGGTCACCACCACGCCGTCGTCCGCGACCCAGCCCGAGCCCTGCACGCCCAGCCCGCAGGCCGTCCCCAGGATTCGCACGACGCTGCGCCCGGCCCGGCGCACGTCCTCGTCGCGGGCGATGGCGGAGTTCGGCGGACGGACGTCGGGCGCCGGTCCCCTGATCTCGGGTACAGGATCGAAGCGAGCGAGGGCGTTGAGGATCGGGCCCGAGGGCGGCAGCGTGCCGTTCAGGGTGCGCAGGATGATCGAGCGCTGGGCCTCCGTGCGCAGCTGGCCGAGCCCAGGGGCCTGGGCCGCGACCGCGGCCACGATCCACACGATGCCGAGCGCCAGGCAGGCGATCAGAGCCGCGCCTCCGAGGCCGTCGAGCACGCCGAGGCGGTTGCCGATCTGCTCGCGCACCCGCGACCCGACCAGCTCCAGCCCGGCGGCGAGGATCCCGCCGAGCAGCAGCGCGGACATGAGCGCGAACAACGGCGCGAAGGGCGAGCGCGCGCCCTCCTCGAGCACGAGCGGTCCTACCCGCGAGCCGATCAGCGCGCCGACCACGAACCCGCCCAGCGAAAGCGCGCCGACGATCAGGCCCTGGGCGTAGCCCCACAGCGCCATCAGCAGCGCGAAGCCGAAGATGGTCAGGTCGAGCCAGGTCACGGAGCTGGGTCGGCCCGCTTGCGCTTCAGCTCAGAGGTCGAGCTCGAAGCGGGCGACGCGGGGCGGACGGCCGGGTCGGGGCCTGCCCTCGATCTCGAGCTCGAAGGGCCGGTTCTCGGTGTCCACGAAGGGGATCTGAAAGAGGATCATCGCCCCGCCGGTCGGTCCAAAGGAGGTGGCGGAGGCCGCGTTCGGCAGGCACTCGCCGGGCCGCAGCGCCTGCTCGCGGTAGGCGAAGACGTTCTCGCGGCTCAGCGGCAGCGGCCGGTACTCCTTGCCGCGGATGTCGACGGCCTTGATCGCGCCCGAGGTGGCGAGCGTGCCCTGGAGGTCTTCGAGGGCACAGGCGCGCACGAAGACTCCGTAGTAGCCGCTGCCCGGAGGCGCGGGCCGGCCGCTGTAGTACTGCTTGTCCTCGGGGTCGCGCAGGTTGAGCTCTCGCGTGATGAAGACCTCGTAGTCGACGCCGTCGAGCTCGGCCGCGATGCCCTCACGAGCGGGGTCGCCGGGGATGAAGGCGCGGTCGTCGCCGCCCTCGCCGCACCCGGATAGGAGACTCACCGAGAGCAGTCCGAGCACGAGCGCGAGGCGCCCGGCGGGGATCGGTCGAGGGCGAGGGGCTCGCATCGCGCGCGCAGTCTACTCGCCGACTCGCCCGGGCTGAGGGCGTGCCTCGGGCGGAGCGGTCTCGCCGTCGGAGGCCGAGAAGCCGCGCCCGGCGGGCGTTCCGAAGCGGGGGGCCTTGCGGGCCTCGTAGCCCCCGATGGTGGCCCGGGCCAGGGGCTCACCCGTGTTCTCCTCGAGGATACGGCGCAGGCGCTCGAGCGATTTGCGGGCCCGGCGGCGCAGGAAGCCGCGAAAGCGGATCGACTCGCGGATCCGCTCGATCAGGTTCTCGGGATCGGTCCACACGGTCATGGACACGCGCGTGACGCCGCGGGCCGGCTCGGTCAGCTCGTACTCGGCGCCGTAGCGGGTGCGCCCGAGCCGCCCGGTGCGGCCGTCCTCGACCAGTCGCCGCGGCGCGATGGCCTCGACCACGGTGTACTCGACGTAGCGGGTGGCGCCCGGCGCGTCGAGGCGGTAGCGAGCGCCGGCCCCCACCCCGACCGAGCGCGGCGTGACCAGCCGGTAATCCTTCATGTAGTGATCGGTCCAGGCCGGGCGCGCGGCGACGTCGGCGATCAGTTCGTAGACGCGCTTCCGCGGAGCGGAGATATGGGTGTGCACGGTGATCGCGTCCATGGCACAGGCGATTCTACGGAGCGCCGGCCACGCGCCTCGGGCCCTTGCGCAGGTTAAGAGGAGGTTGTAGACTCGCTCGCCCTGTGGGAGGAGCAGAGATGAATACGGTCGTGTCCGGAACCCTTGCCGGCGCCGGCACCTTTCGGTGCGAGTCGTGCGCCTATCCGGTGGCGCTGCTCGAGCGCGACCAGGTGCCGCCGTGCCCGCGCTGCGGAGCGCGCGAGTTCCGTCGTTCCTCCCTCTTCGCCGAGCGCCTGGAGGAACAGGCCGAGGTGCCGGTCGAGCTCGATCGCCCCGAGTGGCTCGAGGAGACCCGCGCGGCGCTCGCCGAGGAGGGCGACTACCTCGCCTTCGAGCAGGACGGCCAGGTCCGCGTGGTGACCCTGCACGAGGGCTTCACGCGCATCGGGCGCTCGCTGGCGGCGCACGTGCGCTTCGACGATCCCACGGTCTCGCGCCGCCACGCGGTCGTCCACCGCGAGGCCGATCGCGTCCGGCTGCTCGACGACCGCAGCCTCAACGGGGTGTTCGTCAACGGCGAGCGCTCCGAGTGGCACGAGCTCGCCGACACCGACGAGATCATGATCGGCCGCTTTCACCTGTACTTCATGAGCTTGACCGGGGTTCGCAGCCGTGGCGGTCACGAGGGGGTCTGGACCGCCGCACGCTGAGAGGGCGCCGGGCTCGGAGCCCGGCGCTCCGCCCCGCCGGTCGAGGGAGGAGAACGGTTCCGGGGCCCTGCGGGGTCCCCGGACCGCTCGCGGATCGGTCCGCCTCGGGATCGCTCGAATCGGCTACGAGGCGGTGGACGTGTCGGCGGACCGTCGTATGATCGCCCGTGGGATGTCCACGACGATCGCCGTACTGAGCCAGAAGGGGGGCACCGGTAAGACGACCACGGTGCGGACGCTGAGCGACGTGTTCGCGCGCGTCGGCCTCGACACGCTCGCGGTCGACCTCGATCCCCAGGGCAACCTGTCCGACTACTTCGACGTCCCGGCCGACGCGGACCCGACGATCTCCGACGTGCTCGCGGGCCAGGCCAAGGCCGTGGACGCCATCCACGCCGGAGTCATCCCGGCCAACCTCGGCCTCGCCGAGTCCGAGCTCGTGCTCAGCGGCAAGATGGGCCGCGAGATGACCATGCGCCGCGCGCTGCGCGAGGTCAAGCGCCGCTACGACGTCGTGCTCATCGACTGCCCGCCCTCGCTCGGGCTGCTCACTGTCAACGCCGTGGTCGCCGCCGACTACGCGCTGGTGACCACCGAGGCGCAGTACTTCTCGCTCCAGGGCGTCGAGCAGGCGCTCGAGGTCATCGAGCTCGCCAAGGAGAACCTGCATCCGGACCTCGAGTGGCTCGGCGTGGTCATGAACATCGCCGACATGCGGCTCGTGCACTCCCGCGAAGCGCTCGCCCAGCTGCGCGAGCGCTTCGGCGAGAAGATGTTCGACTCGGTCATCCGTTCCTCGATCCGCTACGCCGAGTCGGCCGAGCGCGGCCTCTCGATCCTCGAGTACCGCCCAGCGCTCGGGGCCGACTACCTCGCGCTCGCCGACGAGGTCCTCGAGCGGCTCGGCTTCGAGGCCGAGCGCGAGCGGCTCGGCGAGCTGCGGGCCGAGTTCGCCCCGGCCTGAGCTCCGCGGTCGCGGCGCGGTGAGCGCGGGCACCGCCCGCCCGGGCTCGCCGGTGCCCGCCGCGGCGCCGGGCCTCGC
>CADCVU010000027.1 GCA_902806245.1 uncultured Solirubrobacterales bacterium | reverse complement strand
GGCGCCGCCCCGCGGCCGAGCGCGACCTCGTCGACCCAGGAGATGAGAGCGAGCTCGTCACGGTCGGTGAAGACGGCCTCGACCTCCCTCTCCCCCCGCAGGGCCCGCACCTCAACGGCGGAGAGGCCGGAGTCGAGCGCGACGGTCGTGTGGGCCTCGACGCAGTAGCGACACTCCATCAGAGCCGAGGTCCGCAGGATGACGATCTCCTTGACCCGTAGATCGATGGCGGTCGGCCCGAGGATGCGGCCGACGAACGGGAGCGTGGCCTCCAGCACTTCGGGCACGTGGGCGAGCGACGCGGTGATCGGGCTCGGAGATCCCTCGCCGGGGTAGTACGGGCGCGCGAGGATCGGTGCCTGCGCGGCGTCGATCAGGGCGACCACACTGGCGTCGGCTCGAGCGCCGTTCTCGACCCGCGCGCGAAGGGTCCCCGAGTCCGTCATGACGGCGTCAAAACGGGAAGCCGCGTAGCCGAGCGATGCCGCGGTCGACGAACCGGTGGTCGAGCCCCCAGACGCGCCCGGCGGGCACGAGCAGGAGGATGAGCATCGGCACCCACTCGTGGGGCTGCTCCCACATCCACGCCCCGCTCGACAGGTAGAGAAGCTGTAGGAAGAGCATCTGGCCGAGTCCGATGAGCGCAGCCCCGCGGGTAGCCAGGCCCACTATGAGCGCGGCACCCACGCCGAGCTCCACGGCCGTCAGCAGCCACTGGAAGAACCCGTAGTTGGCGAGGATGACGTCATTGACCAGCGCCGGGATTCCCGGGAGCTCGTTCTTGCTGGCTTCGCCGGAGAGGATGCCCCTGGCCTCCTCCCGGTTGACGAGCGAGCTGCTGTACGGGCCGATCTCGATGGTGCTGAACGAGAAGAGCTTGGCGAGCCCGTTCGAGAACAGGATCAACCCCACAAAGATGCGGAGCCCGGCGAGCCCCTTGGCCAGCCACCTCGCGTCGAGGGCGGTCTGAGGGGTGGCGGTCGTGCTCGTCAAGTGCGTCGGCGCTCTGCTGGCTTCTGGGCCGTCGCGACCGGCCATAGTTCCGCGAACCACATTCTCGCAGAGCTACTGGCGGTCACCCATCTACCCGGCTAGCTTCACTCTCGCTGCGACAATCGTGGATCCATGGGCGGCGGCACCGAGATCATCCCGATCGTCTTCTTCCTCGGTCTCTCCGCGGGCGTCATCGGCAAGATCAAGGGCAGCTCGTTCCTGCTCTGGTTCTTGATCGGGGTGGGAACCCTCGGTGTGGGCATACTCGCCGCGCTGCTGTACCGCGTAGAGCGCAACGAGCCGGTCGCTGGCTGCCCCAGGTGCGGCAACACGGTTGCGATCAGCCACCAGGTCTGCTCGCGCTGCGGTGAGGACATCGAGTGGGAGTTCGAGGAGGAGGAGGAGGAGGAGCCGGCCGCACCCCGTGCGGCTGGGTGAAGCCGGTTCGTCGGTAGCGGCTCGCCGCATGCGGATCCCGGGTCGCCGGAGTCGCCCCGGGAAGGCATCGGGTACTCTGTCGCCCGCCATGCGAGCGCTCAGGGGTCCTCAGCTTCTCGTCGTGCTGATACTCGCGGTAGCTGCAGCACTCGTGCTGGCGCCGGCGGCGAGCGCGGGCGTCGGGGTGTTCACCTCGCACGGGCCCTTCGGCGGAACGGTGGAGGCTCTCGCGATCGATCCCTCTTCGCCCGCCACCGGCCTACGTGGGCACGCGCCAAGGACTGTTCAAGACGACCGACGGTGGTGATCGCTGGTCGCCGGCGATGCAGGGGCTCGATGAGATCCGAATCAGCTCGGTCGCCGTCCATCCCACGCGGCCGGAGGTCGCGTACGCGGGGACTTGGCAGGACCTCTACAAGACCACGGACGGAGGACGACAGTGGGTCCGGATCGACGCCCCGGGCGTAGGCGTTGGAACAGGTTGCGCAACATCGGCTCGATTGCAATCTCGCCCCAGAGCCCGTCGACCGTCTACGTAGCCGGCGGCTCAGGCGTTCTCCGCAGCGACGATGAGGGCAGGACGTGGAAGACTCTACGAGACGAGCCGGGGTGGGACATGGTCGTCGCTCCGACGCAGGCCCGACGCGTCTACGCAACCACGCCGACGGGGTTCTTCCGCAGCGACGACGGCGGCGACAATGGCGTGAGCTCAAGCCCACCGAGCACGGCGCCGCGTCGATCGCGGTCCATCCGCGCGACCCGGAGACGATCTACACCGCGGGTCGCAGCCTCGAGAAGAGCACCGACGGCGGGCAGACCTGGGAGTTGCTGCAGCCGACTTCGCCATTGACCACGGGAGGATCGCGGTCTCGGCGTCCTCGCCCGATACGGTCTTCTCGAGCGGGCGCGACGACGGAGCGCTTCAGCTCGAGCGAAGCGACGACGACGGCCGGAGCTGGCGCCGGATCGGCCGTACGCCGGACGACATCCTCGTAACGCCGTTCGCGGTCGACCCGACCGACCCTTCGAAGTTACTTCTCGGCACCTTCGGCCGCGGCATCTACCGGTCGACCGATGGCGGCGAGACGACCGTTCCCGCAACACCGGCCTGGCGGCCGAGCCCTCGCGCACCCTCGCCGTCGACCACGGCAGAGGGTCCGTCTATGCCGGGAACACCGCCGGCACATTCCGCTCGGACGATGGCGGTCGGAACTGGATCTCGATCGGCGAGGGCTTTACGGACGGGCCCCAGGACACCGGCCGGCTGCGTCCCATATCCCTGGCGGTCGATCGTGGCTCGCCGTCGGTCCTGTTCGGCGCGCGCGGCGGCCAGGGCCCGGGCCGAGGCCCGGTGATGCGAAGCAGCGACGGCGGCGCGAACTGGGTCGACGCGAGCGCCGGCCTGCCCGAGGATGCGGGAGTAAAGCTCATCGACGATCCGCGCACCCCCGGTCGCGTGTTCGCCGACGCCAGATGGGACTACGGCGAAGCGAGCGCCCTCTACGAGACCACCGACGGCGGCGCAAGCTGGCACGTTTTGAAGCGCGGCGTGAGGAACGCGGCCTTCCACTCCGGCTCGAACACGCTCGCCGCCGTCGCGGGGGACTACAACATCGGACCGATGACGATGCGCTTTGGAAGAGCGCCGACGGAGGGACTGCCTGGCGGAAGGTAAGCCTCCCCGACCCGGTGATTCCTCCCGAGGCCTTGTCCTTCGGACACTCGCCCGATGTGCTCTATGCCGCCAACACCTCCGACGATGTCGTCGCCCGAAGCTTCGACGGCGGCCGGACCTGGGTGCGCGCGCGCATCGGCACGAGCGATGTCCGCGCGCTCGCGGTCGACCCCGACAATCCGTCGCAGGTCTATGCGGGGACCTCGGAGGGCGGCCTGCGCATCAGCGGCGACGCAGGACAGACCTGGGAGGCGCTGACGCCCGGGGTGAATGGCGTACAGGTGCTCGCTCTGGCTTTCGGTGCGCCCGCCGCTGCGCCGGTCGCAGCTGGCGACGGCGTAGCTGCCTTTGCGGCCGCGGCGCCGACCGGGTTTCGGCCGCTCTTCGCGGGAGCCGGCGCACGCGGGCGCAGCGGTACTGGGCGGGTCATGCCTGCACCGGATAACTTCCGGCGCCCGCAGGTGAGCGGACGACTGCGACGGGGCCAGGTCGTGCGCTGCGGCCCCGGCAGGTGGTCGCGCGCGAGGTCCCTTCGGTATCGGTGGCTGCGAAGTGGCAGGGGCATTGCCGGAGCCGACGGGCCGACCCGTCGCCTGAGCGCTCGCGACGTCGGCCGACGCATCAGCTGCCGGGTAACGGCCAGCGGACCGGGCGGTCGGGCAAGCGCACCGTCACGCGCGGTCAGGGTGCCGAGCCGGTAGTCACCGCGCCCGTCCGCGGCGCGTTCAGCGCACCGCCGTCGAGACCTCCACGAGCACGACCCCGCCGACGATGGTCGCGATGCCGGCGCCGGTCACCCAGGTGAGCGGATCGTCGAAGAGGAACCGCCCGAGCACGGCCACGAGGGCGACGCCGAGCCCCGCCCAGATCGCATAGGCCACGCCAACGGCCATGCCGCGCTCGAGGACCAGCGCGAGCAGGACGAACGACACGATGTAGCCGACGACCAAGAGCACGCTCGGAAGCGGCTTCGAGAAACCTTCGGAGGCGCGCAGGGCGAGGGTGCCGACGACCTCGGAGAGGATCGCTCCGAGCAGCAGGAGCCAGGTCACGAGCTCAGGCTAACGGCGGGTCGCGCCGAGCTCAGGAGCGAGGGGACCGGTGCTAGAGTGCTTCGTCCCCCGCGCGCGGGCGCGCGTCCCTCGCGCAGTCCACCCGCCGTCTCAGAAGGAGCAGAGTCATGCGAGCTGTCGATGCCATCGTCGAATCCCTCAAGGCCGAGGGCGTCGACACGGTATTCGGCTTGCCCGGGGGCGCCAACCTCCCGACCTACGACGCCCTCTACGACGGGGGCCTGCGCCATGTCCTCTGCCGCCACGAGGCCGGTGCGGGGCACGCTGCCGAGGGCTACGCCAAGGCGAGCGGCCGCGTCGGCGTGGCGCTGGCCACGAGCGGTCCGGGGGCGACGAACCTCGTCACCCCCATCGCCGACGCGATGCTCGACTCGGTCCCCACGGTGTTCATCACCGGCCAGGTGCGCACCGATCTGATCGGCACCGACGGCTTCCAGGAGGCCGACACCACCGGCATCACCATGCCCGTGGTCAAGCACTCGATCCTGATCCAGGACCCGCGCGACATCCCGAGCGCGATCGCGGAGGCCTTCCACATCGCCCGGACGGGGCGCCCCGGCCCGGTGCTCGTCGACGTTCCGCAGGACCTCTCGCGTGCCGAGATCGACTACGAGCCGGTCGACTCGGTCAGCCTGCCGGGCTACCAGCCCACGCTCGAGGGCAACGCCAAGCAGGTCAAGCTCGCGGCCAAGGCGCTGGCCAACGCACGCCGGCCGGTCATCTACGTCGGCGGTGGGGTGATCAGCGCCGAGGCCTCCAAGGAGCTGACCGAGCTCTGCACCTCCGACGCCTTTCCGGTCACCTGCACGGTCATGGGGCTCGGCGCGTTTCCGGCGCCGCACGAGCAGTGGCTCGGCATGCTCGGCATGCACGGCACCCGCTCGGCCAACTACGCCATGGACGAGGCCGACCTGATCTGCGCCGTCGGCGCCCGCTTCGACGACCGGATCACCGGCAAGCTGTCGGAGTTCGCGCCGCGGGCCAAGTTCATCCACATCGACGTCGACCCGGCCGAGATCTCGAAGAACGTGCCGGCGCACATCCCGATCGTCGGCGACGCCAAGCGCATCCTCACCAAGCTCGTGCGCGAGTACCGCGCGCTCGGGGCCGACCGCTCGCGCCTCGATGGCTGGTGGGAGCGGATCGCCGGCTGGCGCGAGAAGTACCCGCTCGGCTACGAGGACTCCGAGGACTCGGAGATCAAGCCGCAGTACATGGTCGAGGCCATGTACGAGGCCACCGGCGGCGAGGCGATCGTCACCTCCGACGTCGGCCAGCACCAGATGTGGTGCGCCCAGTACTACGACTTCCCGCAGCCGCGGCGGTGGATCAACTCGGGCGGGCTCGGGACGATGGGCTTCGGCCTGCCCTCGGCCATGGGCGCTCAGGTCGCCTGCCCGGATCAGACGGTGGTGTGCCTGGCCGGCGACGGGTCGCTGCAGATGAACATCCAGGAGCTCGCCACCTGCGTGACCGAGAACATCCCGGTGAAGATCTTCCTGATGAACAACTTCTACCTGGGCATGGTCCGCCAGTGGCAGGAGCTGTTCTGGGACCGGCGGTACTCCGGCGTCGACATGGGACGCACGCCCGACTGGGTCAAGCTCGCCGAGGCCTACGGGGCGACCGGGATGCGGGCGACCGACAAGAGCGAGCTCTTGGACGTGATGAAGGGTGCGCTGAGCGCCGACGGACCGGTGCTGGTCGACGTCCAGGTGACCAAGGAGGAGAACTGCTACCCGATGATCCCGGCGGGGCAGGCGGCCAGGGACATGGTCGGCTGATGGGGGAGGACATCGCACCCGGGGCGGTGCTGGATCTCGACGACCTGCACCTCCCGAGCAACCGCCACACCGGCCGCCGGCATATCCTCTCGATCCTCGTCGAGAACAAGCCGGGCGTGCTCGCGCGCGTCGCCGGGCTGTTCTCGCGGCGCGGATTCAACATCGATACGCTGGCGGTTGGCCCGACCGACGACGAGAAGATCTCGCGGATCACTCTGACCGTCGACGGCGCGCGTCACCCGATCGACCAGGTGACCAAGCAGCTGCACAAGCTGGTCAACGTGCTCAAGATCCGCGACCT
>CADCVU010000026.1 GCA_902806245.1 uncultured Solirubrobacterales bacterium | reverse complement strand
CTGGAGCGCCTCGAAGGCGACCCCGCCGGTCAGCGCACCGTCGCCGACCACGGCGACGACCTTGCCGTCGGGGCCGCGGCCCTGGCGCATGGCCTCCTTGAGCCCGACGGCGTAGGAGATCGCCGTCGAGGCGTGGCCGGCGCCCATGATGTCGTGCTCGGACTCGGGGATCGAGCAGAAGGGAGCGAGCCCGCCGTACTTGCGGATGGTGTCGAGCTGGTCGCGGCGTACGGTCAGCACCTTGTGCGGGTAGGCCTGGTGGCCGACGTCCCACAGCACCTTGTCGCGCGGCGAGTCGATCAGTGAGTGGATCGCGGTGGCGATCTCGCAGGCGCCGAGGTTGGCTCCGAAGTGCCCGCCGATCTCGCCGATCGTGTCGATGATCAGCTCGCGCACCTCCTGCGCGACGAGCGCCAGCTCCTCGACCGAGAGGCCGTGCAGGTCCTGGGGCTTGTCTATGCGGTCGAGCAGGGTCATCGCCGGCGGGTGAGGATGTAGTCCGCCACCTGGGCGAGCTTAGCCGTCCGGCCACCGGCCTCCGCCAGCGCTTCACGCGCGCCCGCGTGCGACTCGGCGGCGAGCTCCCGCGCGCGCTCGAGGCCGAAGACGCTGACGTAGGTGGCCTTGCCGTGGCGCTCGTCCGAGCCGAGCGGCTTGCCCGTCGACTGCTCGTCGCCGGTGACGTCGAGGATGTCGTCGACGATCTGGAACAGGACACCGAGCTCGCCCGCGAAGCGGCGGTACGGAGCGGTCCGGGCCTCGTCGAGGCCGCTCAGGAGCAGGACGCACTCGACCGAGGCGCCGATCAGGCGACCGGTCTTGAGCGCGTGCAGCTCGCGCAGGCCGTCGCCGTCCGCTCCGCCGTCGTCGGTGATGTCGAGGTACTGCCCGCCGACCATGCCCGCCACCCCGGCGGCGGCCACGAGCTCGCGCGCCGCGGCGAGCACGAGCTCGGCCGGTCCCGCCTGGCGCTCGAGCAGGAGCCGCAGCGCCTCGGCGAAGAGCCCGTCGCCGGCGAGGATGGCCACGCCCTCGCCGTAGGCCACGTGACAGGTGGGCCGCCCGCGGCGCAGGTCGTCGTCGTCCATGGCCGGGAGGTCGTCGTGGATCAGGGAGTAGGTGTGGACGAGCTCGAGCGCGGCGGCCAGCGGGAGCACGTCGGTCGGCGCGCGGCCGACGGCCTCGGCGGTCGCCAGCGCGAGCACCGGTCGCACGCGCTTACCGCCGGCGAGCAGGGAGTAGCGCATCGCCTCCTCGAGTCCGGCGGTGGCGGCGGTGCCGTCGAAGCGGATCTGCTCGAGGTGCTGCTCGACCGTGCGCTGGAGCTCGACCGGGAAGCCGGGCTCGGGCGCGGCGTTCTCCGGCACGGGCGCGGGCGAACCCCGGCCTGCGCTCACAGTAGCCGCTCCTGCCCGCTGGCCGCGGGCTCGGCGACCGCGCGGGCGGCGCGATCGAGCTCGCCCCCGAGGCGGGCGGCGAGCTCGGCGCAGCGCTCGACGAGGTCGGCCGCTTCGTCGGCAGCGAGATCGCCGGCGCGCAGCCGCCCGGCGGCGGACTCGAGCTCGGCCAAGGCGGCGTCGAGCGCGGCCGCGGGCTCGGCTTCGGGCCCGCTCATCCGGCCAGCGTCTCCCCGTCGCGGGCGGCGGCGGCGAGCACGCCGTTGACGAAGCGAGGAGCCTCGGCCGCGCAGAGCTCCTTGGCGGCCTCGATGGCCTCGTCCATGGCGACCTCGTCGGGGACGTCGGGGCGGTGCAGGAGCTCGTGGAGCGCGACGCGGAGGATGCTGCGCTCGAGCGGGGCGATGCGATCGAGCGACCAGCCGATCGAGTGACGGGAGATCAGCTCGTCGAGCTCTGGGCGCTCGGCCTCGACTCCTTCCACGAGCTCGCGGCTGAACGCGGGGGCCCGGGTGTCGAGCAGCTCCTCGGCCGGCCGCCCGGTCACCTCGTGCTGGTACAGGGCGAAGACCGCCGCCCGGCGCTGTTCGGACCGGCGCACAGCGAGCCTAGACCCGCGACATGTACTCGCCCGATCGCGTGTCGACGCGGATGCGGTCGCCGGGGTTGACGAACAGCGGCACGCGCACCGCGACGCCCGACTCGAGGGTGGCCGGCTTGTCGCCGCCCCCCGAGGCGGTGTCCCCACGCAGGCCGGGCTCGGTCTCCGCGACCGTCATCTCGACCGCGCTCGGCACCTGGACGTCGGCCGGGCGCTCGTCCACGTGCAGGATCTCGATCTCCTCGCTCGGAGCGATCCAGCGCAGCGCGTCGGCGACGGAGCTCTGCGGGAGGGCGAGCTGGTCGTAGCTCTCGAGATCCATGAAGTGGGCGTCGGAGCCGTCGGCGTAGAGGAACTGCATCTTGCGCGTCTCCGTGCGGACCGGCCGGAACTTCTCGCCGGCGCGGAAGGTCCGGTCGATCACGTTGCCGTCGCCCTGACGGCGCAGCTTGGTGCGGACGAACGCGCCGCCCTTGCCGGGCTTGACGTGCTGAGACTCGAGGATCTTGAAGATCGTGCCCTCGACCTCGATGTGGATGCCGTTCTTGAACTGGTTCGTGGAGATCACTTCGGCGGAAGACTAGTCGCAGCCGGTCGCGGTGGCGAGGGCACGACACACCTCGAAGAGGTTCGTCCCCGAACTTGGGTCGGGATGCCCATGAACCGTGCGGGTCACCAGCGCGACGACGATGCCGTGCAGCACCGGAAGCGCCCCCTGGCGCGTGAGCACGCACTCCGTCCGGTGCTCAAGCGCGATCCGCGCCGGTCCGGTGCCGTTCCAAGAGACCGGCAGGCAGCCGCGCCTCCTCACTCAGCCTCTCGAGGTGCGCCTCGAGCGTGAGCGCCGCCGCCGGGCGCAGCGCCGCCGGAACCTCCGACCACGCGGCGTCGAGCATCTCCGCGCGGGTGCGAGCACCCGCCGCGAGGGCCTCGACCAGCCGTCGCTCGCGTTCGAGCCGGTGCGCCAGGTACTCGTCGATCTTCTCGTGCGGCGCCCAGACGAAAGGCCCGTGGCCGGGACAGAGTACGTCGAGCTCGAGCTCGCCCAAGCGGCGCAGCGAGGCCAGGTAGGCCGACATCGAGCCCTCCCCCGCTGCAATGAAGACGCTGCCCTCGCCGAGCACCGTGTCGCCGGAGAAGAGGACTCGGCCGAAGAGCAGACAGACGTGGTCGGGCGCGTGGCCGGGCGTGGCCAACGCCCGGAAGGGCCCGACCTCCTCGCCCTCGGCGGGTCGCACGACCCCGACCCCTCCCCGGCGCTCGGCCAGAGCGGCCGCGCCCTCGGCGTGGTCGGGATGGGAGTGCGTCAGCACGATCCCCTCCAACGCACCGCCGGACGCGGTGTCTGACACCGTGTCAGACACCCTGTCGAGGTGGCCGCGGTCGTCGGGTCCGGGGTCGACGACCCAGCCGCCGACCACGTAGGTGTTGGTTCCGTCCAGGGTCAGCGGGGAGGGGTTCGGAGCCCGCACGCGGACGACGCCCGGCGGAGCGCGATCCTCGCTCACCCGGCGATCTTCCCACGCCCGCGCATGAGCCGCGGGCGATGCGGAGAGGACGAGCCCATGCCCGAGGAGATCCCGCTCAGGTCGGCCCGCGATCAGGCCGCGCTCGTCCGCGATCGGGAGGTCTCCGCCCGAGAGCTGGTCGAGGCCTCGCTGGCCGCGATCGAGCGCCTCGACGGCGCCCTGAACGCGTTCGTCACGCTGGTACCCGAGCGCGCGCTCGCGGAGGCCGACGCCGTGAGCGCCGGCGACTCGCGCCCGCTGGCCGGCGTGCCGATCGCCATCAAGGACATCATCGCCCTGACCGAGGGCATCCGCACCACGTTCGGCATGCGCGCGGTGGGCGACTGGACGCCGCCGATGGACAGCGCGGTCGTGCGCCGCCTGCGCGAGGCCGGCGCCATCGTCGTCGGCAAGACCAACCTCCCCGAGCTCGGCATCCTGCCCGTGACCGAGCCCGAGCGCTTCGGCCCGACCCGCAATCCCTGGGACGTCGAGCGCACGCCGGGCGGCTCCTCAGGGGGCAGCGCGGCGGCCGTCGCCGCGGGCATGGTGGCGCTGGCCCACGGCAACGACGGCGCCGGGTCGATCCGCATCCCCGCCTCGTGCTGCGGGCTCGTCGGTCTGAAGCCGAGCCGGGGCCGGGTCTCGGTCGCGCCGATCGCCAACGACACGATCGGGCTCGTCTCCGACGGCGTCCTCTCGCGCACGGTCGCCGACACCGCGCTCTCGCTCGACCTGCTCGCGGGCTACGAGCTCGGCGATCCGTTCTCGGCGCCGGTGCCGGCGAGCACCTTCGCCGCCGCGGCGGAGCGCGAGCCCGGTCGCCTGCGGATCGCCTACGCGACCGAGGCTCCGACCGGCGCGCCGGTCGATCCCGAGTGCGTGACGGCCGTCGAGGAGACCGCCGAGCTGCTCGAGTCGCTCGGGCACGAGGTCGAGGCCGCGCCGCTCGACCTCGACGCGGAGGCCTTCACCGAGCACTTCAGCCGGGTGTGGATCTCCGACATCGGCGGCAGTGTCAGGACCATCGCCTCGGTCCTCGGCGGCGAGCTCGATCGCGATCAGCTCGAGCCGCTCACCCGCCAGATGACGGAGATCGCCGAGAGCATCTCCGCGACCGACCTGATCGCCTCGATCTCCTACCTGCGGGTGGCCTCGCGCGGGATGCTCGCGCTCTGGGCCGACCACGACGTGCTGGTCACGCCCACGCTGGCGCAGCCGCCACTCGAGCTCGGGGCCCTCGAACCCGACGAGGGCGCCGAGCCGATCGACATGCTCCGCAAGGCCGGGGAGTTCGTGCCGTTCACCCCGCCGATCAACGTCACCGGTCAGCCGGCGATCTCACTGCCGCTGCACCACTGCGCCGCCGGGCTGCCGATTGGAGTGCATCTCGTGGGACCGCACGGCGGCGAGGAGCTCCTGCTCTCGCTGTCCGCGCAGCTCGAGGCCGCCAGGGCCTGGGCGGAGCGCCGCCCGTCGCTCGACCTCTGAGGCGCGCACTGCGCCGCCCCGGCTAGCCCTCGGGTCGCGGGCGCACGGCGATCGTCACGCGAGCCAGGGCGCACAGCCGGCCCTCGTCGTCTGAGAAGTCGGCCTCCCAGAGCCAGGTCGTACGGCCGCGGTGACGCCGGCGGGCCTCGGCGTGGACCGTGCCCGCTGTGATCGGGCGCAGGAAGCTCGTGTGGTTCGACAGGCCGACGGCGATCATCCCGTCGTCGGCCACGGCACGCGCGGTGGCGATCGAGGCCAGCGACTCGGCCAGCGCGGCGTAGGCCCCGCCGTGAACGAGCCCGTATGGCTGCATGGTCCGCTCGGTCGCCGCGAAGCGCCCGTGAGCCCGTTGCGGCCCGGCCTCGACGACCTCGAAGCCGAGCGTCGCGTCGAGCGTACTCGCCGGGTCTAGAGGGGGCGGCGAGCTTGGCACGCGCGGAGGGTACCCTTGCCCGGCGATGGCCACGCTCGACACCCTTCCGCCCCAGCGGCGCGCGATCATCGAGCTCCTGCTGCGCCAGGGTCAGGGCTACGACGGCGTGGCCTCGATGCTCGACATCCCGGAGGCGCGCGTGCGCGAGCTCGCGCGTGAGGCGCTCGCCTCGCTGGCCCCGGGCTCCGCTCGCCGCGTCGACGACGAGTGGCGCGACCAGGTCGCCGACTACGTGCTCGGCCAGCAGACCGGCCCGGAGTCCAGGGCGACCCGCGGCCATCTCAAGCGCTCGGAGCCGGCCCGCACCTGGGTCTCGTCGCTGATCGACTCACTCGATCCGCTCTACGGCGACGGAGACCGCCCGGAGATCCCGTCCGCGGACGGTGGCGGGGCTGCGACCGAGTCTCGACGCCGTCGGGGGTCCGAGAGCAAGCCGGAGTCGCGCCGGCGTGGTGGCGCGGGAGCGGCCGGGGCGGCTGCCGG
>CADCVU010000025.1 GCA_902806245.1 uncultured Solirubrobacterales bacterium | reverse complement strand
CTGGTTCTACGCCAATTACCACTGCAACCTGCGCTGCACGTACTGCCTGACCGAGTCGGCGCCGCAGGTCACCCGCCGCGAGCTGGGGAGGGAGCAGATCGTCGAGCGAGCACGGGAGGCTGGGGAGCTCGGATTTATGCCCTTTCCCGAGAGACCACCCGGCGAGTCGCCCGCGCAGCAGACCGGTGCCCGTTCTCGGGGTCAGGCCGAGGTGGCCACGAGCCCGCCGTCGTACTCGACCTCGGAGCGGTCGAGTCCCGCCAGGTAGCGGTCCACGGCCGCGGCGCACTTGCGACCCTCGGCGATCGCCCAGACGATCAGCGACTGGCCGCGGCGAGAGTCGCCGCAGGCGAAGACCCCCGCGGCCGAGGTCTCCCAGCGCTCCTCGTCGACGAGCACGTTGCCGCGCCCGTCGCGTTCGAGCCCGAGCTGCTCGACGAGCCCCTCGTGGCGAGGGCGCAGGAAGCCCATGGCCAGCAGGACGAGGTCGGCGGGAAGCTCGAAGTCCGAGCCCTCGATCTTCGCGAAGTCGGGCGGGCCGCCGACCTCGAAGCCGTGCAGACGCGCGACGCGCCCGTCCTCGCCGCTGAACTCCGTGGTCATCGCTCCGAACCGCCGCTCGCCGCCCTCCTCGTGGGCGGGCGAGGTGCGCAGGATCAGCGGCCACGTCGGCCACGGCGTCTTGTCGTCGGGGCGCTCGGGCGGCGGCTCGGCCAGCAGCTCGATCTGGGTGACGCTCGCGGGCAGCTCGCGGTGGGAGTTGCCGAGGCAGTCGGCGCCGGTGTCGCCGCCGCCGATGATCACCACGTGGCGCCCGGCCGCGGAGATAGGCCGCTCCGGGCTCGGATCCCCGGCGACGTAGCGGTTGCGCTGCTCGAGGTAGTCCATGGCGAAGTGCACGCCGTCGAGCTCGCGTCCGGGCACCGGCAGGTCGCGCGGGACGGTCGAGCCGGTGGCGACCACGATCGCGTCGAAGCGATCGTGCAGCTCTCCGGCGTCTACGTCGCGACCGACCTCGACACCGGTGACGAACTCGACCCCCTCCTCGGCCAGCAGGTCGACGCGACGCTGGACGACGCCCTTGTCGAGCTTGAAGTCGGGCACCCCGTAGCGCAGCAGGCCCCCGATGCGATCCTGGCGCTCGTAGACGGTCACGGCGTGCCCGGCCTGGTTGAGCTGGGCGGCCGCGGCGAGGCCGGCGGGCCCCGAGCCCACCACCGCGACGCTGCGCCCGCTGTGCCACTCCGGCACCCGGGCGGTGACCCACCCCGCCTCGAAGGCGTGGTCGATGATCGACTGCTCGATCTGCTTGATGGTCACCGCGTCGTCGTTGATGTCGAGCACGCAGGCCGACTCGCACGGCGCCG
The DNA here is from genome assembly GCA_902806245.1 of uncultured Solirubrobacterales bacterium. Classification (GTDB taxonomy): domain Bacteria; phylum Actinomycetota; class Thermoleophilia; order Solirubrobacterales; family Thermoleophilaceae; genus JACCUC01. The sequence continues at coordinate 2,109 of CADCVU010000025.1, read as the reverse complement.
GGCAGATGCGGCCGGTGAACTCCGGGAAGTTGTTGGTCGCATGCAGCGCGTCGATGGCCTCGCGCCAGCGGTCGCGGTAGACGAGGTCGTTCCAGTCGGGGATCAGGTTGCCCAGGGGGCAGCCCGAGTGGCAGAACGGGACGCCGCACTCCATGCAGCGCGCGCCCTGCGACCGCAGCTCGGGCACGGTGAGCCCGGTCTGGTACTCCCGGAAGTCGTGCATCCGCTCTCCGACGGGACGCTTGCGCCCGTCCTGGCGATGGATCTTGAGGAAGCCGCCGAGCTCACCCATGCGAGGGCTCCGTCCGGTCCTTGCCCGCGGCCGCGGCGGCGGCCTGGCGCGCATCGTCGAGGTTCGCCGCCTCGGCGTCGGCGCCCTCGCGCTCGGCCACCTCGGCGATGTCCTCCTGCTGGCCGGCGTGGACGGGCTCGCGGTCGCCCGCGGAGCCCGGTCCCGCCGGTACGACCTCGCCCACCGCTCCGTCGTCCGGCTCATCGACCCCGCGCACGGCCACGCCGTTCGACTCGCCGTCGATCTTCGTGGACCGCTCGGCGGCCTCGGCGAGGGCGCGCTTGTAGTCGCGCGGCATGACCTTGACCCACGCTCCGCGGAGGGCGTCCCAGTCCGCCAGCACGCGCGCGGCGACGGGACTGTCGGTGCGCGTCCCGTGCTCGGCCACCAGCTCGCGCACCTCGGAGAGGTCATCCGCGGTCGCCTCCTCGAGGTCGACGAGACCGAGGTTGCAGCGGTTCTCGAAGACGCCCTCGGGATCGAGCACGTAGGCGACCCCGCCGCTCATGCCGGCGGCGAAGTTGCGCCCGGTCGGTCCGAGCACGACCACGCGGCCGCCGGTCATGTACTCGCAGCCGTGATCGCCGGTGCCCTCGACGACCGTGCGCACGCCCGAGTTGCGCACGGCGAAGCGCTCGCCGGCCAGGCCGCGGAAGAACGCGCGGCCCGAGGTCGCCCCGTAGAGGACGGTGTTGCCCACGATCACGTTCTCCTCGGCCACGAAGGTCGTGCCCTCCGGCGGGCGGACGGTCAGGACGCCGCCCGAGAGGCCCTTGCCGGTGTAGTCGTTGGCGTCACCATGGAGGGTGAGCGTCACGCCCGGAGCGAGCCAGCCGCCGAAGCTCTGCCCGCCCGAGCCGCTGGCGGCGACCGAGACGGTGTCCTCGGGCAACCCGTCGGCTCCGTGGCGGCGGGCGATCTCCCCCGAGAGCAGGCCCCCGACGGTGCGGTTCTTGTTCTCCACGCGCAGCTCGACCTCGACGCGCTCCCGGCGCTCGAGGGCGGGGCCGGCGACGGCGATAAGGGCGTGGTCGGCGTGGTCGTCGAGCACCGGGTCCTGCGCGCGCACGCGCCGGCGCGGCACGTCGGAACCGGCCTGCGGCTCGGCCAGCAGATTCGAGAGGTCGACGCCGCGCGCCTTCCAGTGCTCGATCGCCTCGTCGGTGGCGAGCAGGTCGGTGCGGCCGATCAGATCCTCGAAACGCCGAACGCCGAGCCGGGCCATCAGACCGCGCGCCTCCTCGGCGACGTAGAAGAAGTAGTTGACCACGTTCTCGGGCGTGCCCTCGAAGCGCTTGCGCAGCTCGGGGTCCTGCGTCGCGATGCCGACCGGGCAGGTGTTCAGGTGGCAGGCGCGCATCATGATGCAGCCCATGGTGATCAGCGGGGCCGTGGAGAATCCGAACTCCTCGGCTCCGAGCAGCGCGCCGACGATCACGTCGCGGCCGGTCTTGAGCTGGCCGTCGGTCTGTACGGTGATGCGGTCGCGCAGGCGGTTGCGGACGAGCGTCTGCTGGGTCTCGGCCAGCCCGATCTCCCACGGCACGCCGGCCGACTGGATCGAGGAGACCGGCGATGCCCCCGTGCCGCCGTCGTGGCCGGCGATCGTCACGTGGTCGGAGTTCGCCTTGGCCACGCCGGCCGCGACGGTGCCCACGCCCACCTCGGACACGAGCTTGACGCTGACGCGCGCCGCCGGGTTGGCGCAGCGCAGGTCGAAGATCAGCTGCTTGAGGTCCTCGATCGAGTAGATGTCGTGGTGCGGCGGCGGTGAGATCAGGCCCACCCCCGGGGTCGAGGAGCGAATCTTGGCGATG
>CADCVU010000024.1 GCA_902806245.1 uncultured Solirubrobacterales bacterium | reverse complement strand
GCTCGTCGGCCGGCAGGTCGCCCGTGCGGGCCTTCATGGGCTCGAGGCCAGCGGGCAGCGGCTCTCGGTCGGGGTCCTCGGGCGGGTCCATGCGGTGGATCATCCAGTCCTTTCCGCGCGTACGGAAGAGCACGTAGCGGCCGTTGACACGCTCTCCGTGGAAGGTGACCATGACCTCGTCGTCGCGGAACTTGTGGGTCTCGTAGGTGCCGTGGTCCCAGATACGCATCGTCCCGGCGCCGTAGGAGCCCGCGGGGATCTCGCCGTGGAAGTCGAGGTACTCGAGCGGGTGGTCCTCCGTGTGCACGGCGAGACGGTTCTCCTTCGGGTCGGGCGGGATGCCCTTGGGCACCGCCCAGGAGACGAGCACGCCGTCGCGCTCGAGGCGGAGGTCCCAGTGCAGTCTGCGGGCGTGGTGCTCCTGGACCACGAAGCGGGAGCGCTCCTCCTCTTCTGAGTCGGGAGCGTCCGAGTCCTCGCCCACCCCCGGCTCCGGGCTCGCGCCCGGATCGCGCTTCGCGCGGTAGGCCCCGAGGCGCTCGGCCGGGTCGCTCACGCCGCTTCGAACTCGAGCAGCTCGCGCTCGGCCACGAGGTCGAGTCCGAGCGAGCGGTAGCCGACCGTGTCGAAGAGGACGGTCACGCGGCCATCGTCGTAGCCGTGGACGACGCCGCCGCCCCACTGCGCATGGAAGACCCGTGCTCCGACGTTGTAGGGCTCCTCCCCGACGCTACGTTCGCGCACCCGTCCGGCCAGACAGTTGTCGCAGTTGCCGCAAGGTCCCTCGAAGGCCTCGCCGAAGTAGTTGAGCACGGACTCGCGTCGGCAGTCGCTGTCGAGCTCGGCGTAGGCGCGCATCATCTCGAGGCGCGAGCGCTCGAGGGCCTCCCGTCGGTACTGGGCCAGGACGGCGTCGTCCACGCCGTCGCGCGGGTCGGCGCAGCTTGGCGCGGCGCTCACCTCACCTCCAGGCCCGACGAGGATCGCGCCCGCATCCTCGAGCCGGTTGACCGCGCTCGTCACCTTGGCCTGCGAGAGCCCCGTCCGTTCGCGCAGTTCCTCGATCGAGACGCCGCCGTTCGCCGCGGCGATGGCGTCGGCCACCGCGCCGAGCTCGTCCTCGCCGACCTTTCCCGAGCCGGCGAAGAAGCGCCTCAGCCCGAGATCCTCGGAGCGATGGAAGAGCACGGCCTCGGCCGCCTCGCCGTCGCGTCCGGCTCGGCCCACCTCCTGGTAGTAGGAGTCGACCGAGTCGCTCGGCTCGCGGTGAAAGACGAAGCGCACGTCGGCCTTGTCGACGCCCATGCCAAAGGCGGTCGTGGCGACGATGACCTCGAGCTCGCCGTCCATGAACGCTGTCTGCACCCCCGCGCGGACTCGGCCCGCCAGCCCGGCGTGGTAGGCGGCGGCGCGGACACCGCGCTCCTCGAGCTCGCGCGCGAGCTGCTCGGCACCGCTGCGCGTGGCGACGTAGGTGATCCCCGGCTTGGCGGCATCACCGACGCGCTCGAGCAGCGCCTCGTCCCTGTCCTCAGCCTCGTGGAAGCGCTCGACCGAGAAGCGTAGGTTCGGGCGGTCGAGCGCTCCGAGCACGACCTCAGGGCCGCGCGTCCGCAGCCGCGCGACGACCTCCTCGCGCACGGGAGGGGCGGCGGTCGCGGTCAGGGCGAGCGTCGTGGGCCGCCCGAGCGCCTCGAGCACCGCGCCGAGGCGCAGGTAGTCGGGCCGGAAGTCGTGGCCCCACTCCGAGATGCAGTGAGCCTCGTCGACTACGAACAGAGACGGCTCGGCCGCGCGGATGCGCTCGAGCACCGCGGGGTTGCCGAGCTGCTCGGGGGCCATGAGCAGGAACTCGAGGTCGCCGGTCTCCAGTCTCTCGAGCGAGTCGCGGCGCTCGGAGTCGCGCACGCTCGAGGAGAGCTGGGCGGCCTCGCCGGCGCGTTCGCGCTCCGACAGCGACTCGACCTGGTCCCGCTGCAGGGCCACGAGCGGAGAGACCACGACGGTCGGCCCGTCGATCAACTCGCCGGCGATCTGGTAAATCCCCGACTTGCCCTGACCGGTCGACATGACAGCCACGCAGTCGCGGCCCTCGACCGCCGCTCGGATGGCGTCGTGCTGGCCGGGCCGTAGCGACTCGAACCCGAAGAGCTCGCGGGCGCTGCGCTCGATGCGTCGATCGAGGTCTGAGCCCATCCTGCGGGTACGGACCGGGCGGTGCCTTTGATCAGGCGCGGTCGGTGACGTCCTGCGCGCCCTCCGCGGTCGCGCAATGCGCGCAGCAGAAGAAGCGACCGCCCGCCTCGACGCCGTGGCCGATCACCCGCACTCCGCAGTGCTCGCAGCTCGGAGCGAGCGCATGGATGGCGCACTCGAAGCTGTCGAAGGTGTGGGTGGCGCCGGCGGCCGTCACCTCGATCGCCTTGTCGTAGTCGTTGCCGCAGACCTCGCACTGCGCCATAGGGGGCTCCTTGCTCGGGGGATGCTCTGGCTTGCCCCGCCCCGGGCGAGGCGAAACCGTGCGGTCAGCGCGAGGTACGGCCGATGCCGGTGAGGAACTCGCGCACCCGCGCCGGTCCTCCGGTACTCGGCGACAGCGGCGGCGTCTCGATCCCCTCCGACCGCCGCATCCCCTCGATCAGCTCGAGCAGGGCTTCACCGCTCGAGTGCCGCGGCGTCCAGCCAAGCTCGGCGCGGGCGCGGGAGGTGTCCATGATCGGCACCGCGAGCGCCATGTCGACCCAGCCGGGCGGCGTCGGCTGGAGCTGGGCCCGCCAGGAGAGCTTCGCCCCCGCGCGGACGAGCGACGCCGGCACCGGCACCGGCTTCGCGTGGAGCAAGCGCCCGAGCTCCGCCGGGTCGAGGACCGGCTCGGCGGCGATGTTGAAGGCTCCGCGAGCATCGCCGGTGGCGGCGAGCGCGTAGGCCGTGCCCACGTCGAGCGAATGCACCGCCTGGAAGCGCAGGCGCTCGATGTTCGGGACGATCGGGATGAGTGCGCGGTGGAGCGCCGAGGTCGGCACGAACGGACCGGCGAACAGACGGCGGATCCCGGACGCGGCCGTGTCCTTGAAGATCAGTCCGGGACGCAGGCGAACGACGCGCATCTCGGGAAACTCACGCTCATGGCGGTCGAGCAGCCGTTCGGTCTCGGACTTCTGGCGCGAGTAGAACGATGAGGCGACCCCGTCGGTCGGCCAGCTCTCGTCGACTGCGCGGTCCTTCGGGCCCGGCGAGTACGCCCCGACCGACGACGCGTAGACGAGCGCGGGCACCGCAGCCTCGCCGGCGGCGCGGAAGACGCGGCGCGTGCCGTCGACGTTCGTGCGCCGGGTGATCCGCAGGTCGCGCGAGGGCTGGATCAGCCAAGCGAGGTGGACGACGACGTCGGCGCCGCGGAAGTGAGAGACGAGCTCGTCCTCGGCCACGTCGGCGGCGACGAACTTCGTCTTCGCGAACTCGGCCTCGGGCAACCGGCGCACGACGCCGAGGATCGACTCGACACGCTCGGTCTGGGCCAGGGCGCGCAGCACGCTCGTTCCGACGTTGCCGGTGGCACCGGTGACCACGACGCGCATGACCGACGTAGTACCCCTGCCGGGCGCCCGAAAACGCCGCGCCGTTTCGGGGCCCGGAGACCACGGGTACCGGCGCAGGCGAGAGCAACGACGACGAGGAGACGACTATGGCGTTCAACCCGATCGAGGCCCAGAAGTACCTGAAGGGGATGCAGTACCCGGCGAGCAAGCAGGACGTGATCGACCACGCCAAGTCGAACGACGCTCCGCAGGAGATGATCGACGACCTCGAGAGCGACACCCAGGACCAGTTCGAGAATCCGGGCGAGGTGCAGAAGGCGTTCTCGAAGAGCTAGGCGAGCACGCCCCGCGCTTCCGTGGCCGCTCGTTCGGGCAGGTCGCGCAGCGCGTCGAGGACGTCGGCGACCTCGAGCTCGGCCAGCCCCGGGTCGGTCCGGGCGCCGTGGGGATCGCCGAGCCGACCGCTCCAGAGGGCGCGGTGCCACGGACGGTCGGCGGGTGGTCCCCATTGCGCGGGAGAGGTCGGCCCGAAGAGGGCGACCGAGGGCACGCCGAGCGCGGTGGCGAGATGGGCCACGCCCGTGTCGCCGCAGACGATTCGCCCGGCGGCGGCCACCAGCCGGGCGAGGCCGAGAAGGTCCGTCGCGCCGGCGAGCACGGTGTTCGCAGGCAGGTCGGCTTGCCGCGCCAGCTCGGCGGCGAGGGGGTGTTCGGCGGGCGACCCGGAGACGAGAACCGTGTGCCCGCGTGCGCGCTCGGCCTGCGCAACGGCAGCGAAGCGCTCGAGGGGCCAGCACCGGGCCGGGCTCGCCGCACCCGGGTGAATCACGGTGGCCCCGCGCGCGTCGCGGTGAGGAGGCTCGCCGGGCGGCGCCGGCAGATCGAGGCCTCGCGGATCGGCGGGCACGCCCGATTCCTCGAGCAGCCGGCACCAGCGCGAGACCTCGTGCTCGTGAGGCCTCCAGTGCGGCCCGCGCGCGCTCTCTGCCACCTCGGCGTGGGCAAAGGCGATAGTGCGGCGGGGCTGCGCGCAGAGCAGCACGCGATGGCTCTGCGGACCGCGGCCGTGGAGATTGACGGCAAGGTCGGCGAGCTGCAGCGACGCGTCGAGCGGCGCCAGCGGGGCGGTGTCGACGACCTCGTCGACCGCTCCGCTGAGGTGGGCGAGCGGGGCCAGTGCCTCGGGGGCGGCGAGCACCACTCGGTGCTCGGGGAAGCCCTCCCGCAGGGCGCGCAGAGCCGGCACGGCGGTCAGCAGGTCGCCGAGGCCGAGGGCGCGGAGGGCCACCAGCAGCGGCGCACCGGCCTCCGCGTCAGCGCGGCCGGGTGCGCGGGCGCCTACGGCGGCCAGGACGATTCCTGCGACGGGCACACCACGAGCTCGCGCAGCTCGCAGCCGGGCGGCTGGCGCAAGGCGAAGAGGATCGTCTCCGCCACGTCCTCGGGCCGGTTGAGCTTCGCGTCGGCCGGCGGCTTGTACTGCTCGGAGCGCCCGTCGAAGAACGCCGTGTGCATGCCGCCGGGGATGAGCAGGGTCACGCCGATCCGACCGGCGGTCTCGACCGCGAGCGAGCGGGTGAACCCGACGACGCCGAACTTGCTCGCGCAGTAGGCGGTGGCGTCGCCGACCGCGCTGAGCCCGAGGGTCGAGCCCACGGTCACGACCTTGCCCTGCGAGCGCTCGAGGTGGGGGAGCGCGGCCCGGACCACCGCCGCGGTGCCGAGCAGGTTGACGAGCACGATGCGCTCCCAGCGCTCGGCTTCGATCGCGCCGAACGGCGCCGGCTCGTCCATGGCGGCGGCCGTCACCACCGCCCCCAGGCCGCCGTGGCGCTCGGCGACGCGCTCGACCGCGGCCTCGGCCGCGCGCGCGTCTGCGAGGTCGACCTGCTCGAAGTCGACGTCGCCCGTGGGCTCGCCGCGATCGAGTACGACCGGTGTGCCTCCACCGGCGGCGACGGCCCGCGCGGTGGCGGCCCCGAGCCCGGAAGACCCTCCGGTGACGATCACAGTGCCCAGCTCAGCGTTGACCACGGAGTGCGACCTCCTCTATCAGTCGGGTGGTGGAGCGCCCGGCCACGTAGGGCAGCACGACAGCCTGCCCCCCGTGGCGTTCGAGCACGGCGGTCTCGGGGAGCTCGCGCCCCGCGTAGTCGCCGCCCTTGGCGAAGACGTCGGGTCGCAGGCGGGCGAGCACTTCGGCCGGGGTGTCCTCGTCGAAGATCACGACCGCGTCCACTGCGTCGAGCCCGGCGAGGACGGCGGCGCGGTCGTCTTGGGCGACGAGCGGACGATCGGCGCCCTTGAGGCGGCGCATCGAGGCGTCCGAGTTGAGCAGGACGATCAGGCCGTCGCCGAGGGCCCGGGCGGCTCGCAGGACGCTCACGTGGCCGGCGTGCAGGAGGTCGAAGCAGCCGCCGGTGGCCACGATGGTGCCGCCGCGCTCGCGGACCCGGGCGCTGAGGGCGAGCGCGGCCGGCTCGCCGAACCGGTCGCCGCCGCGTTCCGTCGAGGGCGCCGTCGCCGGGGCGCCGCGGCCCATGCGCGCGGCTCCGCCCGCCGCGACGAACTCCGATGCCGCCGGGACCGCGCCCGCCACCGCCGC
>CADCVU010000023.1 GCA_902806245.1 uncultured Solirubrobacterales bacterium | reverse complement strand
GGCGAGGCCGGCGCGCCCACCACCGCCGAGCCCGCCGAGGCCGCGGCGGCTCCCGCTCCCGAGGCCGCCGCCGCCCGCGGCCGCCGCCTCGCCCTCAGCACCGCCTTTTTCTCGCTCGCCACCGGCGTCTCGCGGGTCGCGGGCCTCGCGCGGGAGATTATCGTCGCCGGTTTCTTCGGCGTCTCCGGGGCGATGTCGGCCTTCACGATCGCCTTCCAGGTGCCGAACCTGGTACGCGCGCTGTTCGCCGACGCCGCCCTCCAGGGCGCGTTCGTGCCGATCTTCACCGAGCTGCTCGAGAAGGGCGATCGCCGCGAGGCCTTCCGCGTGGCCTCGGGGGTCTTCTTCCTGCTGACCGTCGTGCTCGGGGCGATCACAGCAGCGTTCGTCCTCGCCGCCCCCGTGCTCGTGCCGCTGTTCGCGCCCGGTTTCGACCCCGCGCTCGAGGCCCTCACCGTCTCCCTCTCGCGTCTGATGTTCCCGATCGTCGCGCTCCTGGCCATCTCCGGGCTGGTGGTCGGGATGCTCAACTCGTTCGACCACTTCAGCGTTCCCGCGCTCGCGCCGATCGCCTGGAACCTGGTGATCATCGGCGCGCTCGTCGGGCTCACACCGGTGCTGGCGGAGGGCGACGAGATCTACGCCTACGCGATCGGGGTGCTCGCCGGCACGGTGGTCCAGCTCGTGCTGCCGATGCCGTGGCTGCGTGGGCGCGGCGGTCGCCTCACGCTCACGCTCGGGTGGCGCAACCCGCACGTGCGCCGGGTCCTCAAGCTCATGCTCCCGGTGACCATCGCGCTCGGGCTGATCAACTTCTCGCTTCTGATCAACTCGTTCTTCGGCACCTTGGTCAGCGCCGAGGCGCCCGCGGCCATCGACAAGGCCTTCCGCATCTACATGCTCCCTCAGGGCCTGTTCTCGGTCGCGGTCGCGACGATTCTCTTTCCCACCCTCTCGCGGCTCGCGGCCCGCGGCGCCTTTGACGACCTGCGCGCGACCATGGCCAACGGTGTGCGCGGCATCTCGATGCTGCTGATCCCCTCGGCGGCGCTGGTCGCCGTGCTCTCCGAGCCGATCACCCGGCTGATCTACCAGCGCGGTGCGTTCGGCGCCGAGGCCACCGATCTGGTGGCCGTCGCGCTCTTCTGGTGGGCGTTCTCGCTGCCCTTCCAGGGAGTCAGCCTGCTGTTCTCGCGCACGTTCTTCAGCCTTCAGCGCCCGTGGCTGACCACGGCGCTGGCGGCGGGGAACCTGGTGCTCAACGCGGTCGTCGCGCTCGTGCTCTACGCGCCGCTGGGCGTGGCCGGGATCGTGATCGGGACGGTGGCGGCCACGGTCGCCATGACCGTCGCCCAGGCCGTGCTCCTGCGGCCGACGCTGAAGGGGATCGACGGGTTCCGCACTCTGAGCGCGGTGGCGCGGATCGTCGCGAGCGCCGTCGCCCTCGGCGCGGTGGCCTACGCGGTGTGGGCGCCGCTCGACGCGAGCCTGGGCCGCTCGCTGCTCGGGCAGATCGGCTCGCTGAGCGCGGGCTTCGCCGCCGGGCTCGCCGTGTACGCGGTCGGCGTGTGGATCCTGCGTGTTCCCGAGGCGCGCCAGGTCGGCCGTCTCGTGCGCGCGCGCCTCGCCCGCTGACGCTCGCAGGCGCCCGACCCACCTCTAGCATCAGGGACCGCATGGCAAAGCCCGCCGCCAACATCCGCAACTTCTCGATCGTGGCCCACATCGACCACGGCAAGTCGACGCTGGCGGACCGCATCCTCGAGGTCACGCACTCCGTCGATCCGCGAAAGCACCGCCCGCAGCTGCTCGATTCGATGGAGCTCGAGCGCGAGCGCGGGATCACCATCAAGGCTCAGGCGGTGCGCGTCGAGTACACCGCGCGCGACGGCGAGACCTACCGACTGCACCTGATCGACACGCCAGGCCACGTCGACTTCAACTACGAGGTATCGCGCTCGCTCGCCGCCTGCGACGGCGCGCTGCTGCTCGTCGACGCCAGCCAGGGCGTCGAGGCGCAGACCGTGGCCAACACCTATCTCGCGGTCGACGCCGGGCTCGAGCTCATCCCCGCACTGAACAAGGTCGACCTGCCGAGCGCCGAGCCCGAGCGGATCGCCGGGGAGATTTCCGAGTTGATCGGCGAGGACCCCGACGAGGTCATCCGCCTGTCGGCCAAGAGCGGCCTCGGCGTGGAGGACACCCTCGAGGCCATCGTCCGGCGGATCGGCTCGCCCGACGGCGACACGGACGCGCCGGCGCGCGCGCTGATCTTCGACTCGCAGTACGACCAGTACCGCGGTGTCGTCGCCTACGTGCGCGTGGTCGACGGGCGCCTGCGCAAGAAGGACGCGATCGTCGCCATGCAGACCGGCACCGAGGCCGACATCGACGAGATCGGCTTCTTCGGGCCCGACATGACGCCGGTCCCCGGGCTCGAGGCCGGCGAGGTCGGCTACGTGATCACCGGGGTCAAGGACGTCTCGCAGCTGCGCGTGGGGGACACGCTGACCACGCGGAGCGCGCCCGCGGCGGAGCCGCTGCCGGGCTACCAGGAGGTCAAGCCGATGGTCTTCTGCGGCCTCTTCCCGATCGACTCCGACCAGTTCTCGGAGCTCCGCGACGCCCTCGACAAGCTCTCGCTCAACGACGCCGCGCTCTCCTACGAGCCCGAGACCAGCCAGGCGCTCGGCTTCGGCTTTCGCTGCGGCTTCCTCGGCCTGCTGCACATGGACATCGTGCGCGAGCGCCTCGAGCGCGAGTACGGCCTCGAGCTCATGGCCACGACCCCGAATGTTGAGTACCGCGTGACGCTGACCAACGGCGAGGAGGAGAAGGTCCACTCGCCGACCGACATGCCCGACCGCGCCCGCATCGAGGAGATCCGCGAGCCCTACATCCGCGCCTCGCTGCTCTGCCCGAAGGAGCACGTCGGCGCCGTGATGGAGCTGTGCCAGGAGCGCCGCGGCGAGCACGTCGACATGACCTTCCTCTCCCCCCTGCGCGTGCAGATCCGCTACGACCTGCCGCTGGGCGAGATCGTGCTCGACTTCTACGACCAGCTCAAGTCGCGCACCAAGGGCTACGCCTCGCTCGACTACGAGCTCGTGGGCGAGCGCCCCTCCGACCTGGTCAAGCTCGACATCCTGCTGGCCGGTGAGCAGGTCGACGCGCTGTCGATGGTCGTGCACCGCGAGAAGGCCTACCCGGCCGGGCGCTCGCTCACCGAGCGGCTGCAGAAGCGCATCCCGCGCCAGCAGTTCGAGGTGGCGATCCAGGCCTCGATCGGCTCGAACATCATCGCCCGCGAGTCGGTCAAGCCGATGCGCAAGGACGTGATCTCGAAGTGCTACGGCGGCGACATCACACGCAAGCGCAAGCTGCTCGAGAAGCAGAAGGCGGGTAAGCGCCGGATGAAGCACGTGGGTCGCGTCGAGGTGCCGCAGGAGGCGTTCCTGGCCGTGCTCGAGCTCGGCGACGGCGAGGGCTAGGGAACTGCGTCCCGCGCGGCGCGAGCAAGGTACGATCCGATCGTCGGATACGAGGTCCGCCTGGAAGGGGGCCCCGCCCACGGTTCGGCAGGGGAAGAGGAGACTATGGAGACAGGGGATCCGGCCGCGGCCGGGACTGACAGCGGGGACCGAGGCGCACTCGCCCGGCTCGTCGACGACCCGAGCTCGCGCAAGCAGTTCCTGCGCATGATCGGAGGCGCCGGCGCGGCAGGGGCGTTCGCCACGCTCGCGGCCGCGTGCGGCGAGCAGGACACGCCGATCGGGATCACGCAGCGCGACCCGGGCACGGTGCCCGCGTTCGGGCCCGGCGACGTCGGGATCGTCAACTACGCGCTGACCCTCGAGTACCTGGAGCAGGACTTCTACGAGCAGGTCCGCAAGAGCGGCGAGGTCACCAAACCCGCGCTCAAGAAGCTGATCGACGAGGTCTACAAGAACGAGACCGAGCACGTGGCAGCACTCGAGAAGACGGCGGAGCAGATGGGCCGGCCCGTGGTGCGGCCCAAGGTCAACTTCGACAGCGTGCTCGAGGGGGGGCAGCCCAGGATCCTCTCGGAGTCCGCGAAGATCGAGAACCTCGGCGCGTCCGCCTACCTGGGTCAGGCTCCGCGAGTCAACGACAAGATGGTCCTCGCCGCGGCGCTCTCGATCCACACCGTCGAGGCCCGGCACGCCGCCGCCTTCAACAAGATGGCGGGCAACGGCTTCAGCGGCAAGGGTACGCTCATCGGCACGATTCCCGACGGACCCTTCGCCAAGCCGAAGACCATGCAGGAGGTCCTCAAGGAGGCCAAGAAGTTCCTCCCCGAGGGCATACCTGAACTCCAGTCACCGGGGGCGTGACCATGAGAAAGCACGATCTCGTCCATCCCGAGCTGGCCGCAG
>CADCVU010000022.1 GCA_902806245.1 uncultured Solirubrobacterales bacterium | reverse complement strand
CCGCGGTGGGGCGAGGAGCAGGCCACGATCACGCTCGGCTCCGACAGCGCCACCGCGCCGACGCGGTGCTCGCACGCGGCCGCGCACAGGCCGTGGGCCTCGATCGCCTCGGCCACGATGGCCGCGATCCGCTCCTGGGCCATCTCCGCGTAGGCCTCGTACTCGAGCCGCTCGACCTCCCGCGTGACCCCGGAGAAGCTGACGATCGCTCCCGCCCGCGGGTCGCGCACGCGCGCGAGCAGGTCGTCGACCGACAGGCGCTCGTCCGTCACCCGCGCGTGAGCGCGCAGGGGCTCGGCGGCCGCGCCCGCCCCGCCGCTCACGGGCGGGATCAGGGCGAGCTCGTCGCCGGGATCGAGCACCTGGTCCTGCGGCGCGTACTCGCGGTTCACGGCCATGACTAGCGGCAGGCCGCGGGCGAGCTCGCCGAGCGCGTCGATCGCGTCGGCCACGCGCGCGCCGTCGGGTAGCTCGAGGCTGATCTCGCGCGCGCCGGCACGCTCGCGCAGCATGGCGAACAGGCGGATCGTCACCTCCACGGAGGCGATGCTAGGCGCTTCTCGCCAAGCGGTTCGCGCGCGGCCCCGCTCGTTTGCCCGTTCTTGGGCCCGGGTACCGAGAGGTGCTGTAACGAACTGCGAACGAAGGAGACGCCAAGTGGGCATCACCGACAAGGTCACCGGCCGCGCCAAGCAGGCCACGGGCGCCGTCACCGGCAACAAGGCGACCGAGCGCGAGGGCAAGCAGGAGGAGGCCAAGCACGACAAGAAGGAAGAGGCCGCCCAGGCCCAGTCGCAGGCCGAGGAGAAGCAGGCCGAGGTCGACCGCCTCGAGAAGAAGACCTGAGGCTCCCGGCGCGCCTCGCGCGCCCGGACCCGCCGCGCCGCGCCGCCCGGGAAACCGGGCGGCCGGTGCCACCCTCGGTCGTCGCGGAGAGCTCTAGAGCTTCACGACGACGATCACCGCGGAGATGATCACGCAGATGATGATGATGATCTGCATGGCGATCCAGAAACGCGGCATCTCTGCATTGTGACGCCTCGGCAGCACGCGCACACGCGCCCGTGCCTGCGCCCGCGAGTCCGCGATGGCCGGCGCGCCATATGATGCGAGCCGACGCGCGCCCCCGGCTCCGAGGAGGACGATGTACCGCTCCATCGTGGTAGGCACCGACGGCTCCGAGACCGCCGAGAAGGCCGTGCGCCAGGCCACCGAGCTCGCGAGCTCGGTCGGGGCGAGCCTGTACCTGGTCAGCGCCTACAGCCCGGTGCCGGACGCTCGCCTGCGGGAGGAGCGCCAGCAGGCGCCGCAGGAGATCCAGTGGTCGATCAACCCGCGCGAGGACGTCGAGGAGATCCTGAGCAAGGCCAAGGAGACGGTGAGTCAGTCCGGCGTGAGCGTCGAGACCTACGCCCGCGAGGGCGATCCCGCCGACGCCATCCTCGACGTCGCCGAGGAGCAGAACGCCGATCTCGTCATGGTCGGCAACCGCGGCATGACCGGGGCGCGGCGCTTCCTGCTCGGGAGCGTGCCGAACAAGATCTCGCACCACTCTCCCTGCTCGGTGCTCATCATCCGGACGAGTTAGGACGGCCACGCGCCGCTCATGAAGGTCTGCGTGACCGGCGCCACGGGCTTCGTGGGCGCCCACGTCGCACGCGCTCTGGTGGACCGCGGGGACGAGGTTCGCGTGACCTTCCGCAACCGGGCCCGGCTCGATCGCCTGGCCGGCCTCGACTGCGAGCCCCTGCGCGCCGACATCCTCGACCTCCCGGCCACGCGCCGCGCCCTGCGGGGCGTCGAGGTCGCCTTCCACACCGCGGGGTTGGTCGGCTCGCGCCCGGTCGAGCGGGTCTTCCGGGTCAACGCGGTGGCCCCGCGGATCGCCGTCGAGGCCGCCGCCGCCGAGGGCGTGCGACGCGTGGTCGTGACCTCGAGCACCGCCGCGCTCGGCCCCGCGCCGGCCGGCGAGGTCGCCGACGAGCGCCAGGTCTACCGCGGCAACTTCGGGCTGACCTACGCCGACGCCAAGCACGAGGGCGAGCAGGAGGCGCTCGCCGCCGGGCAGCGACACGGCGTCGAGGTCGTGGTGGTCAACCCCTCCTACGTGCTCGGCGTGCCGGTCGATCCGAACCAGCCGGGGGAGACCTCGACGCGGGCGGTCGGCAACTACCTGCTCGGGCGGATGCCGCTGGTCGTGGCCGGAGCGGCGAACTTCGTCGACGTCCGCGACGTGGCCCGCGGGCACCTGCTCGCCGCCGAGGACGGCGAGCCCGGCGAGCGCTACGTGCTCGGCGGCCACAACCTGAACTGGGTCGAGTTCATCGACCGCCTCGCGCGGCTGTCGCGGATCCACCGGCGGGTGCTCGTCATGCCGCCCGAGCTCACGGGCCCGGTGCGCCTCGCCGACGCGCTGCCCGGCCCTGACCTCGGCGAGGGCGCCTATCTCATGGCCCAGAACTGGCGCGTCAGCTCCCGCCGGGCCCGGCGGGAGCTGCGCTACACGGCGCGACCGCTGTCGGAGACCCTGCGGGCCACGATCGACTGGTACCGCGATCTGATCTCCGCCGGCGTCTTCGACAGCCAGCGGAGCTCGCCGACCTCGGTCATGGCCTCGGCGGTGCGGCTGGGCGAGCGCGCGGGGCTGCTCGGAGGGCTTCAGCTCGCCGAGCGGGTGATCGGGCGGCGGCTCGTGGCCGGCGCGTGAGCGACCACTTCTTTCCCCGCGACGAGTACTTCATGCGCCTGGCCCTGCGCGAGGCCGAGCGGGCGCTCGAGCACGACGACGTGCCGGTGGGCTGCGTGATCGCCCACGAGGGCGAGGTGATCGCCGCAGCTCCGAACGAGCGCGAGCTGCGCGGCGACCCGACCGCTCACGCCGAGGTGCTCGCCCTGCGCGAGGCGGCCACGCGGCTCGGCAGCTGGCGCATCGGCGCGACGGTCCTCTACGTCACCCTCGAGCCGTGCGCCATGTGCGCCGGGGCGATCGTGCTCGGGCGGGTGCCGCGCGTGGTCTTCGGCGCGCCCGACCCGAAGACCGGCGCCGCCGGGAGCGTGCTCGACGTGCTGGGCGAGCCCCAGCTCAACCATCGCCCGGCGGTGGCGAGCGGACTGCTGGCCGAGGACTCGGCGGAGTTGCTGCACGCGTTCTTCGCGAGCCGGCGCTAGGCCCCGGGCTCGGTCCGGGCCAGCGCCTCGATCTCGGCGACGACGGTGGCGTCGGCCTCACGGGCCTCGTCGCTCACCCACCGCCAGCGCGCCTGGTCGAGCATCTCCGTGCGCCCGTCGGCGAGATGGTCCTGGACGCGGTCGACCCGCAGCTCGACCGCAGCCAGATTGGGCATGTCCTCGAGCTTCTCGCGCATTACGCCGGCTCGTCCGTAGGCCGTAAAGGCGATGCCCGCGGCCAGCATGGCAAAGGCGGCCTGAGGATCCTCGCGCAGGCGCTCCAGCGTCTCGCGGCGGCGCGCGAGGCCGAGGATCAGCCGGCGATCGCCCGCGCGGAAGGCGGTCGAGATCGGGATCGCGTGGGGACCGGCCACGATCAGCAGGCCGGGTGCCCGCAGCGGCCACTCGGGCAGCGGGCCGCGGTCGGGTCGCTCGCTCACCCGCCCCAGGCTTGCACACGCGCGGCGCCGGCGCGGCCGCGCGCCGCGAACACGCTCCGGAACGAGAGAGGCGCCCCGCAGGGCGCCTCTCGAGACGTCTCGTGGCCGGAGCCGGGAGCTAGGAGGTGCCGACCGGGCCCTCTGGCGGCGCTCCCGCGGGCGGACCGCCGACCGCGGCCGCCGATCCGGGCGGCGGCGACGACGAGGCGCTCCCAGCCGGTGGCGGGGGCGGCGGGCTCTGCGCCGCGGTGACCGAGGAGTACTCGAACTCCTCCTCGGCGCCGAAGAGCAGGTCGAGCGCCTTCTTGCGCAGACCTTCGTTGAGGGCGACGGCCGCGCCGCCTCCCACGAGCAGGACCATCAGGAACCCGCCACGACGCTTGCGCTTTCGCCCGCGCTTGGCCCCCTGGAGGCTCTCGGCGACCGCACGCAGGGAGCTCGCAGTCTGCTTCAGCTGCTTCTGGGTCTTCTTGTCGTCGACGATCGCCCCCGGGCCGCGCCCGTCGGCGATGCGCTCGTAGGCCAAGCGTGACGACTCGAAGGCCTTTCGCAGGTTGTCGCGCAGGTCGTCGTCATCGATCAGACGCTCGACGTAGGGATTGTTGCGCGCCGCTTTGCCTGCGGCCCACATCCCGGCGCCGGTCTTCGCCGCCTTCTTCTTTGCAGCCATGGCTCTCCTCGGGTCCGCTTTTGCCTGTCCCGACAATACCCGGATCGGGCCGAGCGCTCACCCTGATCCGCCGGATCGGTCGCCGCCCGGTCGCGAGCGGGCCCCCGATCGCAGACTCAGCGGCGTTCGATCGGCTCGTCCTCGAGCCGCCGGCCCGCACCACGCGGGCGCTCGCGCGGCCTGCGCCGGCGCCGCGTCGCCCGTGCCAGCGCGGCGCTGTGGCCCGGCTCCTCGCCGCCCTCGAGGGCCAGGGCGAGGACCTCGTCGACGGTCTCGACGAACTCGAGGTCCATCTGTTCGCGCAGGTGGGCGGGGATGTCCTCGACGTCGGCCTCGTTCAACTTGGGGGCGATCACGCGGGCGATGCCCATGCGCTGGGCGGCGAGCGCCTTCTCCTTGAGCCCGCCGATGGGCAGGACCTGTCCGGTCAGGGTGACCTCGCCGGTCATGGCGACGTCCGAGCGGACCGGTCGCTCGGTCAGCAGGGAGACGAGCGCCGTGGTCATGGTCACCCCGGCGCTCGGCCCGTCCTTGGGGATGGCGCCGGCGGGCACGTGCACGTGGATGTCGTGGGTGCGCAGCCAGTCCTCGGGCACCGCCTCGCCGAAGTCGGCCACGTGGGCCTTGACGTAGGAGAGCGCGGCCGAGGCCGACTCCCGCATGACGTCGCCGAGCTGGCCGGTGATCTGGAGCTTGCCGTCGCCGGGGTAGGCGGTGGCCTCGACGAAGAGCACGTCGCCGCCGGCCGGCGTCCAGGCCAGGCCGGTGGCCACTCCCGGGTCGTCGGTGCGGCGCTTGGTCTCGGAGACCACGCGGCGGCGGCCGAGCAGCTCGCCCACCGCCCGCCCCGTCACCGTGCGCTTGCGGGTCCGCGAGCCCTCGGCGTACTCGCGGGCCACCTTGCGAGCGGCCGAGCCGATCTCGCGCT
>CADCVU010000021.1 GCA_902806245.1 uncultured Solirubrobacterales bacterium | reverse complement strand
GCCTGCATGCGCGGCTCGCCGCGCTCGAGGTGCTTGTAGATGTTCTCGAGCACGACGATCGCGTCGTCGATGACCCGGCCGATGGCGATGGTCAGCCCGGCCAGGGTGATGATGTTCAGCGTCAACCCGAGCGCCCACGCCGCGAGCAGGCCGAACACGATCGAGGTGGGGATCGACACCGCGGCCACGAGCGTCGGCCGGGCCGAGCGCAGGAACAGGAAGATCACCACGATCGCGAAGAGGGCGCCGAGCGTGCCCTCGAGCAAGAGCCCGTTGACCGACGCCTTGACGTCGCTCGAGGTCTCGAAGATGGTGTCCACCTCGACGCCGCCGAGCCTGCGCTGGGCACGGGCGAGCGTGGCTTCGGACTCGTCGACGACCTGAACCTGGTTGGCGTCGTCTTCGGTGAACACCGACAGCGCGATCGAGGGCTTGCCGTTGGTCCGCGCGAAGCCCGTGCCCTCGGCGCCCTGACGACGGACGGTCGCGACGTCGCCGAGCTCGCGGCGGTTGGAGATCGGCAGCTGCTCGAGCTCGTCGCGCCCGTCGACGGTGCCCGGGTCGACCAGCAGCGGCGTCCGCGAGCCGCTGCGCTCCACGAGGCCCACCGGCGCCTCCGCGAGCGCGGTCCGGACCTTGGCGGCCAGGGTGCCGGGCGTCTCACCGCGGCGAACCGCGCGCCGCTTGAGCTCGACCGCGTACTCCTCCTCGACGCCGCCGTCGAGGTCGACGCGGCCGACGCCGTCGATCTCCTCGAGGTCGTCGCGCACGTCCTCGGCCTGCTCGGTGAGGGTGACCAGGTCGGCGTCGGTGCTCATGGCGGCGTTGAGCACCGCCTGCTCGTCGAAGCCGCCGCCGATGTCGAGCTCGCCGGCGCCCTCGGGCAGCGGAACGGAGGCGAGCTCGCGGGCGAGGTCCTCCTCGAACTGCGCCGTGTCGGTCCCGTAGGCGAGCTCGGTGACGAGGACGACGCGTCCGTCACTCGACTGGGTCTGGGTGGTCTCGACGTCCTCGAGGTTGGTCGCCGCCTCCTCGAGCGGCTGGGCCACCTGCTCGTCGACGCCCTCGGCGTCGAGGCCGGACACCTCGAGGTTGGTGATGACGAACGGGAAGTCGACGTCGGGGAAGAACTGCTGGCGCAGCTGCGTCGCGCTGAACGCGCCCGCCCCGAGGATCAGGACGCTGGCGAGGATGACCACGGACCGCCGGCGCAGGCACCAGGAGACGATGGCGGTCATGGGCGGGTCTCTCGTGGATCGGTCACGGTGGGGTACGCGGGGGAGGGCGGTTCAGACCGTGGAGGGAGAGGCTTTGACCTTACCGCGGCGCCGTCCTCGGCTTGGGGACGGGACTGTTACGGCGACGCTCATCATCTAGCTCCCGAAGAGGCAGGTGTCCGAGAGGAACGTCACAGGGCCCGCCGATCGACCGATCGCTGCGACCCTCGGGCGTCAGACGCGCGAGCGCTCGCCGCGCCGCTCCTCGATCTCGAGCAGCTCGTGGTTGTGCTCGTGATCGACCTGGAGCGTGGTGTGGTCGACGTCGAACTCGTCGTGCAGCAAGGCCTTGAGCTCTTGGCGGCGGCGATGGCAGTCGTCGCCGGGGGCCACGAGGACGTGGGCGGACAGTGCGGGAAAGCCGGAGGTCACCTCCCACACGTGAAGATCGTGGACCTCCAGAATCCCCGGTAGCGCGGCCATCGCGCGCCCGACCCGCTCGGGCTCGAGCCCCCGGGGCGCCGCCTCGAGCAGCACGCGTCCCGAGTCGCGGAGCAGGCTGTAGGCAGCGCGGATCATGATCGCGGCCACGAGCAGCGCGGCGATGCCGTCGGCGCGGGCGAAGCCGGTGAGAAGGACGACCGCCCCGGCGACCGCCGTCCCGACAAAGGCGAGCAGGTCGGTGAGGATGTGCTGGTAGGCACCCTCGACGTTGAGGCTCTGGCGGTTGGCGCGGGCCAGCGTCCAGGTGGCTGCGAGGTTGACCGCGACCCCGGCGAGGGCCACGATCAGGACCGCTGCGCCCTCGACCTCCGGCGGGTCGACAAGCCGGCGGACGCCCTCGTAGACGATGAAGACCGCCAGCGCGAGCAGCGTGGCTCCGTTGAGCTGGGCGGAGAGGATCTCCGCGCGCTTCAGGCCGAAGGTGAAGCGGCCGGCGGGCGGGCGCGCGGCGAGGCGCATGGCCACCAGGGCAAAGGCGATCGCCCCCGCGTCGGTCAGCATGTGGGCGGCGTCGGCGAGCAGCGCGAGCGAGGAGGCGGCGATGCCGACGAAGACCTCGACCCCCATGAAGGCCAGGATCAGCGCGAGGGCGATGGCCAGCCGGCGGCGGTCGGCATCGGGCGCGGGAGCGTGATTGTGCGCGTGGTGATGGGCGCCCATGTCACCTCGATTCTAGGTATCGCCGGGTCGGCGATCGGCGTAGCCTGCGGTTCCCGTGCCGGCTCGATCACCACGTCACCGCCGCGCGTGACCTCGCCGGTCCTGTTCGAGCTCGAGCGGGTCAGCGCGACACGCGGTGGGAGGGACGTGCTGCGGGAGGTCTCACTCAGCCTTCCGGAGGGATCGAGCTGCATCGCCGGCGACTCGGGTTCCGGGAAGTCGACGCTGCTGCGGCTGCTCAACCGGCTCGCCGACCCGACGGCCGGAACGATCGCCTACGGTGGCCGCGCGCTCGCGACGATGGACGTGCTCAAGCTGCGTCGTGAGGTCGCCCTCGTCCCTCAGCTCCCCGCCCTGCTCGCGGGGACCGTGGGCGAGAACGTCACCTTCGGGCCGAGCCTGATCGGACGCGAGGTCGAGGTCGGCCGGGCGCTCGAGCTCGCCGGGCTCGCCGCCGACTTCGCCGGACGCGAGGCCGAGCGGTTGTCGGTGGGCGAGCAGCAGCGGGTCATGCTGGCCCGGGCGCTCGCGCTCGAGCCGCGCGTCCTGCTGCTGGACGAGCCGACCTCGGCCCTCGACGCACGCGCCCGCGACCGCGTCGAGGAGACGCTCGTCGATCTGCGCCGGCGCCTCGGCTTGTCGCTCGTGCTGGTCACGCACGACCTGGCCCAGGCCGAGCGGCTCGCCGACCGGGTCGTGCACCTCGACGGCGGCCGCGTCGTCGCCGCGGGGAACGAGGGGCGAGAGTCGGCGCGCACGGCGCCGGCGCCCACGCCGTGAGCGCCGCCTCGGACGTCACGTTCGCCCAGGTGGCCGCCGCGCTCGGCCTGGTGGGCGTCGCGGTGCTGGTCTCGCTGTGGCAGCGGATGCGCCTCGAGGGCGACATCGCCGTGGCGGTGGCGCGCTCGTTCCTCCAGCTCACGGCGGTCGGGTTCGCGATCGCGCTGGTGTTCGAGGGAGACAGCCTGCTGCTGGTGGTCGCCCTGATCGCGGTGATGGCGGTGTTCGGCGCCTTTACGGCCCGCCGGCGCGCTCCGACGGTGCCCGGCGCCTTTGTGCCGCTGCTGATCGCGCTCGGGCTGGCCGGCACCGCGACGCTCGTGCTGCTCGTCGTGCTCGGCGTGTTTAGCCCCGAGCCGCGCTACCTGGTTCCCCTCGGCGGGATGGTCATCGGCAACTCGATGACCGCGGCGGCGGTCGCCCTGAGCCGCCTCGGCGACGAGGTGACCGCCTCGCGGCGCGAGATCGAGGCCACGCTCGCGCTCGGCGCCACCGCGACGCAGGCCGCGCGACCGAT
>CADCVU010000020.1 GCA_902806245.1 uncultured Solirubrobacterales bacterium | reverse complement strand
CCATGGTCGCGGCGTACCTGCTCGATCCCGCCCGGCGCGCCTACCCGCTCGAGGAGTTGACCGCCGAACAGGGCATCGGCGCGCACGCCGAGGGCGGCGACGCGCTGGCCGAGCGAGCGATCGGCGCTCGCGCCCTGGCCGAGCGCCAGCGCGCCGAGCTCTCCGAGCGCGGACTCGAGCGCCTGTTCGCCGAGGTCGAGCTGCCGCTGGTCGAGGTGCTGGTGGCCATGGAGGGCACCGGCGTGGCCCTCGACGTCACCCACCTGGCGGAGATCGTCGGGCGGTTCGAGGAACAGATCTCCGCGCTCGAGCGCGAGGTCCACGAGCTGGCGGGCGAGGAGTTCACGATCGGCTCGCCCCTGCAGCTCGCCGAGGTCCTCTTCGTCAAGCTCGGCCTGTCGCGCAAGCGCCGCGGCAAGACCGGCTTCTCGACCGACGCGCGCGTGCTCCAGGCCATCCGCGACGAGCACCCGATCGTCCGCAAGGTGGAGGAGTGGCGCGAGCTGACCAAGCTCAAGAACACCTACCTCGACGCCCTCCCCGAGCTCATCGATCCGCGCGACCGGCGCCTGCACACCACGTTCAACCAGACCATCGCCGCCACCGGGCGGCTCTCCAGCACCAATCCGAACCTCCAGAACATCCCCGTGCGCTCGGACACCGGCCGCGAGATCCGCGCCTGCTTCGTCGCCGCGCCGGGGACGCAACTGCTCTCGGCCGACTACTCCCAGGTGGAGCTGCGCGTGCTCGCCCACATCGCCGGCGACGACGTGCTCAAGGCGATCTTCGCGCGCGGCGAGGACATCCACACCGCGACCACCGCCGAGATGTTCGACATACCGCTCGACCGCGTCGACAAGCGCCAGCGCGACCGGGCCAAGATGATCAACTACGGGATCGTCTACGGGCTCTCGGCCTACGGCCTGGCCGACCGTCTGCAGATCCCCCAGGACGAGGCGCAGGAGTTCATCGACCGCTACCTCGGGCGCTTCCCCGGCGTGCGCGACTTCATCCGCGACACCATCGCCCAGGCCCTCAACGACGGCTACGTGACCACGCTGTTCGGCCGGACGCGGCAGATACCCGAGCTGCGCGCCCGCCAGCGCCAGACCCAGCTGCTGGGCGAGCGGCTCGCGGTCAACACCGTCATCCAGGGCACCGCGGCCGACATCATCAAGGTCGCCATGGTCCGCTGTCACCGCGCCCTGCGCGAGGCGGGCCTGGCCACGCGGCTCGTGCTCCAGATCCACGACGAGCTGCTGTTCGAGGCCCCCGAGGAGGAGATCCCCGCCGCCGCGGAGATCGTACGCCGTGAGATGACCGCCGCCTACGCGCTCGACCCGCCGCTGGCCGTCGACCTCGGCGCCGGGCCGAACTGGCTCGAGGCCAAGTGAGCCGGGCGCGCGCCGCTGCGGGGCGGCGGACGGCTGATCGCCGTGAATAGTCAGGCGATCGCCATCGCCGTCACGGTGGTCGCCGGGGGCTTCATCGCCCTCCAGGCTCCGATCAACTCGACGCTCGGGCGCTCGATCGCCTCTCCGTTGGCCGCCGCGTCGGTCTCCTTCGCCATCGGCACCGCGGCGCTCGTGGCCGTCACCGTGCTCCTGAGCGCGAGCGTCGGCGGCTTCGGCGGTCTGGGAGGGGCTCGGAGCCTGAGCTGGATCTACCTGACGGGCGGGGTGCTGGGGGCGGTCTACGTCACGACGGCGCTGATCACCGTGCGCACGCTTGGCGCCGGCGCGGTCACCGCGGCGACGGTCACCGGCCAGCTCGCGACCTCGATCGTCATCGACCGACTCGGGATCCTCGGGCTCGACGTGCGCCCGCTCTCGTGGCAGCGGGTCGTCGGCGTGCTGTTGTTGGCGGCGGGAACGTTCCTCGTCGTGCGAGGCCGCTGAGCGCTCAGAGCTCGTCCGCGAGCCGCGCGAAGAACTCGAGCGCCTGCGGGTTGGCCAGCGAGTCCGGGTTCGCCGCCTCGGCGACCGGGGTGCCCGTGAGGATCTTCTTGACCGGGACCTCGAGGATCTTTCCGTTCAGCGTGCGGGGAACCTCGGCGATCGGGTGGATGGCGTCGGGCACGTGCCGCGGCGAGCACTCGTCGCGGATCCGGCGCTTGATCTCGGCCCGTAGATCGTCGCCGAGCTCGGCGCCCGGCTCGAGCACCACGAACAGCGGCATCACCGCCCTGCCCTCGCTCGTCGCCACGTCGACCACGAGCGAGTCGCTGACCGCGTCGACGGCGTTGACCGCGCTGTAGATCTCGGCCGTGCCCATGCGCACGCCGCCACGGTTGATCGTCGCGTCCGAGCGGCCCTGGATAACCGCGCTGCCGCGCGGGGTGATCCGGATCCAGTCTCCGTGACGCCACACGCCCGGGTAGGTGTCGAAGTAGCTCTCGTGGAGGCGCTGACCGTTCTCGTCGCCCCACAGGTAGAGCGGCATGGAGGGCATCGGCTCGGTGATCACCAGCTCGCCAACCTCGTCCATCAGGGAGTTGCCCCGCTCGTCGAAGGCCTCGACCCTCGCCCCGAGGGCGCGGCACTGGAGCTCGCCCACATGCACGGGGAGTAGGGGGCAGCCGGTCACGAACGCGGTGCAGAGATCGGTGCCGCCGCTCGTCGAGAAGAGCCAGGCGTCGGCCTTGATGCCCTCGTAGACGAAGCGGAACCCCTCGGCCGAAAGCGGTGAACCGGTCGAGCCGACGCTCTTGAGCCCGGAGAGATCGTGATCGTCCCCGGGAGCCAGACCGGCGCCGTGCAGCGAGGCGATGTAGGTCGCGCTCGTCCCGAAGCAGGTGATGCCGGCCCGCTCGACGAGATCCCACAGCACGCCGAGGCCTGGCTCGGCGGGGCTTCCGTCGTAGAGGACGACGGCCGAGCCCACGAGCAGCCCGCCGACGAGCAGGTTCCACATCATCCAGCCGGTTGTGGTGAACCAGAAGAAGCGGTCGTCGGGACCGAGGTCCATGTGCAGCGAGCACATCTTCAGGTGCTCGAGGACGATCCCGCCGTGCCCCTGGACGATCGGCTTGGGCAGGCCGGTGGTCCCGGACGAGTAGAGCACCCACAGAGGGTGGTCGAAGGGGACCTGCTCGAACTCGAGCACGCTGCTCGGCGAGGACGCGAGGAAGGCGTCCCACGGCGTGACGTCGCCGAGCGCGCCGAGGTCGGCCTCGTGGGAGAGGTAGGGGAGGAGAACGGTCTGCTCGAGGGTCGGGAGCTCGCGCTGGAGCTCGGCGACGGTGTCCGTGCGATCGAAGTCCCGGCCGCCGTAGCGGTAGCCGTCCACGGCGAACAGCACCTTCGGCTCGATCTGGCTGAACCGATCGACGACGCTCCGGGCTCCGAAGTCCGGCGAGCAGCTCGACCAGATCGCGCCGAGGCTCGCGCACGCGAGAAAGGCGGTGAGCGTCTCGGGAATGTTGGGCAAGTAGGCGACCACCCGGTCGCCGCGCGCCACCCCGAGCTCCCGGAGCGCCGCGGCGGCTCGCGCGACCTGCTCCTCGAGCTCGTCCCAGGAGGTCTCGCTGCGAGCCCGGAGCTCGGAGGCGGCGATCACCGCCGTCTCGGCGCCGCGCGTGCGGCGGAGGACGTGCTCGGCGTAGTTGAGCTCTGCGCCGGAGAACCACCTGGCGCCGGGCATCACTCGCCGCTCGAGCACGGTCTCGTACGACTTCGACGCATCGATCTCGAAGTACTCCCAGACGGTTGCCCAGAAGTCCTCGAGCTCGGTCACCGACCATTCCCACAGCTCGCCGTAGGTGCCGAACGAGAGCCCGCGCTCGCGCTCGAGCCAGCGCATGTAGCCGCTCATGGCCGCCCGCTCGGCGAGCTCCTCGGAGGGCTCCCAGAGAAGGTCTCCCTCGACTGACTCCGTGGCCATCGCTCTTCCTCTCCTCCTTCGCCGGGACGCCCGCGGGGCGGCTACGCGCAATCTAACGTCCGGTTGTGGATGGCAACGGCTTGCTCTGCGCCGCCAGGTGGCGTATCTTGGGCACCGGCCCGAGCCCCCGAACGCGGGTAGCAGAGGAGATCGCGTGACGACCCCACAGGGCGGTCCGAGAGCTGTGACCGGACGACCCGCGGCCAAGCCGCCCGCGCGGGCGACCTATTCGACCTCCGGATACCCGAGAGCGCGGGCGGTGACCTGGGCGACCGCGCTGCTGTCCGGTGGTCTCGGGGGCATCGTCATCTTCTTCATCGCGATCGGGGTCATAGACCTCTCCCTGCATCCGTTCCTCGCTGTCGTCGCGCTGGCCCTCGCAGGGTTCTTCGGCGTGACGATCTGGCGCTTCGCGCGGTCCGAGCGCAAGGGGAACTCGCGTTGGTCCGATCGCGAACGCCGCGGCTTTTGAGGTGGCTGCAAAGCTTCGCCGAGCGGAGTCCTCGGTCGCTCGTGTGCTCGCGCACACGTCGCTCCCTGCGTCCGCCGCTCAGCTCGCTTTTCGCCACCCCGTGTGAACTGATGTGGCGCGGCCGGGCTGACTCGCGCGCGGCCAGCGCGACTGGCGCGGGGGATGCGCGGTTGCTCTCCGCCGCGCGGTGGCGTATCTTCGGGTGGCGACTGAGAGGCTCGGAGTCGGCAGTGGAGGACTAGGTCGCCGTGACAACGCAGCAACCAGGTTCTCGCCCCCCGTCTCGCCCGGCCGGCAAGGGACCCGCGCTCAACTCCGGCCATCCGCGCGTCCGCGGGGTGATCTGGACCGGGGCGCTGCTGTGCGGCGGGCTCGTGCTCGTGTTGATCTTCTTCGCCACGATCGGGGTTATCGACTTCTCCCAGGCGCCGGCTCTCGGGGTCGTGGCGCTGGCCATGGCGATCTTCTTCATCGTCACGATGTGGGCGTTCAGCCGCTCGGGGGACCGGCGGCTCGGCGACCGCGAACGCCGCGGCTTCTAGGGCGGTGGCTGCAAAGCTTCGCCGAGCGGAGTCCTCGGTCGCTCGTGTGCTGTTCGCATACGCCGCTCCCTGCGTCCGCCGCTCAGCTCGCTTTTCGCCACCTCGTATGAACTGACGTGGCCCGGACCGGGCTGGCGCTTGCGCTCGCTAGGCCGCGACTGCGAGTGGTTCGGGCGCGCGCGCCGCGCTCACCCGGGGCGGCGCCGCGTGCACGAACTCCGGCGGGGCGGTCTTCAGGTAGTGCCCGAAGGTCCAGTCGACGAAGCGCTGTGTGCCCATGGCGCGGATCAGGACGGTCAGCAGGCGCGGCGGGACGTGTGGAATCAACCGCTGGACGCTGAGCATCGAGCCGAAGCGATGGCGGTGGCCGGCGCTGAAGGCCGCGTAGCGGCGCAGCGCCGCTTCGCGGGTCGTCCGCCCCTCGAGCACATCGCGCAGCTCGCGCCCGCAGGCGATGCCGAAGTAGAGCGCGGTGCGGATGCCCTCGGCGCTGAGCGGAAGGCAGTGCCCGGCCGAGTCGCCGGCGAAGAAGATCCCGTCCTCGGCCGCGGGGCGCAGCCGGTGGGGGATCCAGTTGCCCTGGTATCCGACCGCCTCCGTACCGAGGTCCTCGGCCAGGCGCACGGTCGGCTCCTTCACGTGGGCGCGGGGGTCGAAGGAGCCGACGCCGATCCGCACCTCCTCGCCCGCGGGGAAGCTCCAGGAGTAGCCCTCACGCACGTAGGAGCGGTCGATCCAGATCTCGAGCTCGTCGCCTGCGCCGCCGGGATGGACCTCGAGCCCGCGCGAGAGCGGGGCGTCGGGCGGCTGGACGCGCGTGTCGACCGGGGCGAGCATTCGTCGCCAGCCGAGCGCGTCGACGATGAGCGGGGCCGAGACGTCGCCGCGGTCGGTGTGCACGGTGGCGCCGGAGCGGCCCTCGACCTTCGCGGTCTCGAACGTCGCGTCGTTCTGGTCGTCGAGCAGCTCGCACAACGTCGGGTAGTCGAAGGTCGACCAGCTCCACGGCAGGCGGTAGCGCGAGGTGCCGTGCGGCGTGTTGATGACCAGGTCGCGAAAGGTCTGGCGCAGCGCGTCGGTGAGCCCGAGGGCCTCGAGCCAGCCGGTCGGCGCGGCGCAGGCCGAGGTCTGGCGCTCGCCGATCTCGTAGCGGTCGAGCATCAGCACGCGCGCGGGCGCGCCGTCCGCGCGTCGCGCGCCCGCGAGCTCGCGGGCCACGGCGAGTCCCGCGAAGCTCGCGCCGCAGACCAGGACGTCGGCCTCGCCGGCCAGAGGGGTGCGCTCGGTCCCGCGCTTCGTCCGTCGCCTCGGCATGGCGAAAAGCCTAGCCCGACCGCTCGGCGGCGAGCAGCCCCCGGGCGCCCGTCCCCGGAGCTAGCCCGCTAAGCTCAGCGGCTGTGGCCACCGCCGAAGCGACTCCCCCTGCTCAGACCGTCGAGGGCTCCGACGGCCTCCTGCTCGAGATCGACGGGCAGATCGTCCCGAACTACGACGCGACGCTGATCGCCTTCACCGAGGGCGACGTGCTCACCGGACAGGTCGTCCGGATCGACAAGGACGAGGTCCTGATCGACGTCGGCTACAAGTCCGAGGGCGTCATCCCCCAGAAGGAGCTGTCGATCCGCAAGTCGGTCGACGCCTCCGAGGAGGTCGCGCTCGGCGAGGAGGTCGACGCCCTCGTCCTCACCAAGGAGGACCAGGACGGCCGGCTCATCCTCTCCAAGAAGCGCGCCCGCTTCGAGAAGGCCTGGCGGCGCATCGAGGGTGCGGCCGAGTCCGGCGAGCCGGTCGAGGGCTCGGTCATCGAGGTCGTCAAGGGCGGCCTGATCGTCGACCTCGGGGTGCGCGGCTTCCTGCCCGCCTCGCTCGTCGACATCCGCCGCGTGCAGAACCTCGACGACTTCATGGGCCGTCCGATCGAGTGCAAGGTCATCGAGCTCAACCGCTCGCGCAACAACGTCGTGCTCTCGCGGCGCGCCGTGCTCGAGGAGGAGCGCAAGGAGGTCCGCCAGCAGATCCTCGACCGCCTCCAGCCGGGCATGGTCGTCGAGGGCGCAATCTCCAACATCTTCGACTTCGGCGCGTTCGTCGACCTCGACGGGATCGACGGGCTGATCCACATCTCCGAGCTCTCGTGGAGCCACGTCAACCACCCGTCGGAGATCCTCTCGATCGGCCAGAACGTGCCGGTCAAGGTGCTCGACATCGATCGCGAGCGCCAGCGCATCTCGCTGGGCCTCAAGCAGACCCAGGAGGACCCCTGGCAGCGCGTGGTCGACACCTACGGGGTCAACGACGAGCTCGAGGGCAAGGTGACCAAGGTCGTCACCTTCGGCGCCTTTGTAGAGGTGCTCGACGGCGTCGAGGGGCTCGTACACATCTCGGAGCTCGCCCAGCACCACGTCGAGAACCCGCGCGAGGTCGTCAACCAGGGCGACGAGATCCGGGTCAAGATCCTCGAGATCGACTCCGAGCGCCGCCGCCTCAGCCTCAGCGTGAAGCGCGTCGAGGACCAGATCCTGCCGCTGCGCGAGGTCGAGCCGGCCGCCGAGGGCGATGGCGAAGCGGGCGAGTCCGGGGTGCCCGACGACGTCCCCGCGCTCGGGCTCTCCGACGACGTCTTCGCCGGCGACGCCGCGGCTCGCGGCGGTGGGGCGAGCGCGGTCGAGGCCGAGCCCGCGACGCCGGAGACCGAGCCCGCGCCGACGGGCGAGCCCGAGGCCGACCTTCCCGCCGCCGAGGTGCCGACCGAGGACACCGACGAGGCCCCCGCGACCGCGGGCGAGCCCGTCGACGAGGTCGTGGTCGCGAGCGGCGCGGACGAGGACAGCGGCGGAGGCGCCGCCTAGCGGTGGACGCCGGGTCGGGCGGGGGGCGGCTGCCCTTCGTCGGGCTGACGGGCGCCATGGCGGCGGGCAAGACCGAGGCCCTGCAGGCGCTCGAGCGACTCGGCGCCGCGACGGTCTCCAGCGACGCCATCGTGCACGAGCTGCTGGGCGAGGAGTCCCTGCGCGACCTCCTGGTCGAGCGTTTCGGGCGCCGCGTTGCACCGGACGGGCAGGTCGATCGCGCGGCGGTGGCAGAGGTCGTCTTTGGCGAGGAGGAGGCACGCGACTGGCTCGAGAGCCAGCTGTGGCCCCGCGTCGGAGAGCGAATCGCCGCGTGGCGCGAGGAGCTCGCCGAGCGTGGGCAGCCGCCGCGCGCCGCGGTCGTCGAGGTGCCGCTGCTGTTCGAGGCCGGGATGGAGACGGGATTCGACGCGACGGTCGCTATCGTCGCCGAAGACCCGCTGCGCGAGCAACGCGCCGGCGCGAGAGGTCATGCGGGGGTCGACTCGCGCGCGAGGAGACAGTTGCCGCAAGGGGAAAAAGCGCGTCGTGCGGACTACGTGGTCGACAACGATGGCGACCTGGCTGACTTGGAGACGAAGATGTCGCAGGTGTTGGACGAGGTGACCGCTTGAGCCCGGTGATGACGGGGCCGCGAGGGCTCGGGCGCCTTCAGCTGCGCGGGAGCGAGGGCGGTCGCGGCGCGCGCCGGCGCGCCCGCGAGCGCGCGCGCCAGACCGGGTCGGGGGGTTCTCGCCGTATTCGTCGCCTGCTCGCGGTCGCCGGGGCGCTGATAGTAGGCGCGGGGGCCGCCGCGCTCGTGACCCGCGACGACCGGGTCAACGACGCCTACCTCGAGCTCACCCTGCCGCTGCGCCACGAGGACATCATTCGCCAGCAGGCCGAGGACAAGGACCTCGACGCCGCTCTCATCGCCGCGGTGATCTACGAGGAGTCGCGTTTCCGCGACCGCACGTCGCCGGCCGGCGCCAAGGGCCTGATGCAGATCGTCCCCGGCACGGCCCAGTTCATCGCCAGCCGTTCGGGCGGGACGGCCTTCGAGCTGCGCGACCTCGGAACCCCGCAGGTGAACATCGCCTATGGATCCTGGTACCTGCGTCACCTGCTCGAGCGCTACGACGGCGACGTGGAGCTCGCGGTCGCCGCCTACAACGCCGGCGCGCGCAACGTCGACCGCTGGGTCGAGGACGCGGGCGGCGCCGACGATTTCGAGCCCGACGAGCACATCGGCTTTCCCGAGACGCGCGCCTACGTCGCCGGCGTGACCAAGCACCGCGACGAGTACGCGCGCAACTACGAGAGCGAGCTGGGGCTGTGAGGCCGAGGGTGTGAACGTCGTCGTCGCCGGCGGACACGGCCAGGTCGCGCTGCACGTCCTGCGCCTGCTGGCCGAGCGCGGCGACGGCGCCTACGGACTGATCCGCAATCCCGACCACGCGCCGGAGCTCGAGCGGCTCGGCGCCCATGCGGTGGTATGCGACCTCGAGGAGAAGGACAACCTGGCGGCCTGCGTGGCCGATGCCGACGCCTTGATCTTCGCCGCCGGGGCGGGCACCGGCAGCGGTCCTGAGCGCAAGCGCACCGTCGACCTCGGCGGTGCGGTCAAGCTGGTCGACGCCGCGCGGGTGACCGGGATCCGCCGCTACGTGATGGTCAGCGCTATGGGCGCGGGCGACCCCGAGGCCGGAGGCGAGCAGATGCGCCCCTACCTCGAGGCCAAGGCCGAGGCAGACGAGGTGCTCGCCCGCAGCGGCCTCGACTTCACCATCGTCCGACCGGGGGCCCTGACCGACGAGCCGGCTACGGGTGCGGTCGCCGCCGGCCCGGACGTCGGGCGCGGGGAGATACCGCGCGAGGACGTGGCCGCCGTGCTCGTGGCCGCGCTCGACCACGGCGAGAAGACGATCGGCAGGACGTTCAACCTGATCGGCGGTCAGACGCCGATCGACGAGGCGATGCGCTCGCTCTGAGCGAGCGGGCCGGCTAGCCAGACCCTCCTAGTCCTCCGAGGCCCTCCAGCACAGCACCCGGTCGGGGCTCAGTCCGACGAACGGACCCTCGGGGGGTGCCTCGCGATAGTGGTCGTACTTGGCTCTGAGCCTGTCGAGCGCGGTGCCCGCGCCGTCGTCCGTATCGAGATCGAGGATCTCGGCCGAGGCCATCACCTGCACCCACGCCAGCCGGCTCCAGTCGTCCTCGTAGTGGTCGACGCACAACGCCGCCTCGGGCCGCCTCCGCAGATACCGCACTCGCGCGATCTGGTCCGCGGGCTTGCGCTTCGGCTTCTGGTCGATCGCCGTCCACAGCTGCTCGCCGGCGACCGCGAAGGTCACCGGCAGGACCCGCGGGCGATCGTGGTCGTCGAGGTAGGAGAGGTGCCCGAGCGGCGAGCGCTCGAGCAGGTCGCGAGCCCACCTGGGAAGCTCGGCCAAGTTTGCCGCCGCCATCGCCCGGCGAGGATAGGGCGACGCCCGCCGACAGACGAGGAGTAAGCACATGGACGTAGGGATCGGCCTTCCGAACGCAGTGCCGGGCCTCGACGGGCGGTTGCTCCTCGACTGGGCGCGCGACGCCGAGGAGCGCGGCTTCTCCACCCTCGGGACGATCGACCGGCTGCTGTACCCGAACTACGAGCCGCTGATCGCTCTCACCGCCGCGGCCTCGGTCACCGAGCGCGTCCGGCTCATGACCGACATCATGATCTCGCCGTATCGCAACAACACGCCGCTGCTGGCCAAGCAGGCGGCGAGCCTCGACAACGTCTCGGGCGGACGGCTGGTGCTCGGCCTCGCGCCGGGCTGGCGCGACGACGACTACAAGGCCAGCGGCGTCGACTACGCGGCTCGCGGCCGGATCCTCGACGCCCAGCTCGCGGAGATGACGCGACTGTGGGCCGGCGAGTCGCTCGACGGCCTCGGGACGGTCGGGCCCGAGCCGGAGCGCCGCGGCGGCCCGGAGATCATGCTCGGCGGCGGGGTCAAGGCCGCCTACCGGCGCGCGGCGCAGTACGGCAGCGGCTGGACCATGGGCGGCGGCACGCCCGACCAGATGCGCGAGGGTCGGGAGGCGCTCGACTCGGCCTGGTTGGAGGCCGGGCGCGAGGGGCGGGCCAAGGCCTCGGTACTGACCTACTTCTGCCTCGGCCCGAACGCGCAGGAGACGGCGAGCGCCTACATCCACTCCTACTACGACCCGATGGGACAGGAGATCGCAGACATAATCGCCGACAGCGTGGCGGTCGACGAGGAGACCATCGCCGGCTACGCGCAGGCCTACGAGGACGCCGGAGCGGACGAGGTCGTCTTCTTCCCGTGCTCGACCGACGTGGGCCAGGTCGAGGCGCTGGCGGGGGCACTCTCGGGACGGTTGACTTAGGACGGCGCCAAGATGGCGCCTTCTATGCGCCTACGGTCGCCGGGCTCGAGGCGCGGCAGCGTCTCGAGCGCGTCGAGGTGCCGGGCCATCGCGAGCGCCGACACCGCGGCGTCGAACACGTCGTCCGATCCGGCGGCGCGCTCGCGAAGGGTCGCCGGTTGGTCGGGAAGCTCTGGGCCAGGAAGCTACGGCGGGCGCGGTGTCGGTTCTTGACCACAGTTGGCGCGAACAGGCGCGGAAAGATCTCGACGGCGAGTGGCCAGCCGGGCTCGTCGAACGGCCAGACCGCGAAGCCGGCATCCGAGAGATCGGCGAGGTGCCTCATCCCACGAAGCGAGCCGGTACCGACCGCGCCGGCTCCGCCGATCTGGAAGACGCTCTTGGGCCTAGGGCGGAGAGCTTCCTCGGTGCCGCGGTAAGGGTCCCCGAGTGACTGGGCCTTCGTGCCGGGGCGACCCCAGAACGGCGGCTCGCATGCGTCCAAGAGGTCGTCGGCGCGATCGGCCATCGCGTCCCAGATCTCGCGCCCGGATGTCCACCCCTCGCGCTCGGCGTACCAGGCGGGAAGGCCGAAGGCGAAGTCAAGCCCGACGACGGTGCGGTGATCGGCCTTCGCCAGGGCGATCGCGTCGTCTATGATCTCCTGGCGGTCGCGGCCGTTGTCGAGATAGGTCAACCCGCCGTCGCTGACGATGGCGAGCCAGATCATCTCGGCCGCGCCCTTCTCGCGGCCAGACCAATCGATCGCCACGATCTGGGTCACGCGCTCGGACCGTCCTCCTGAGCCCTGAAGGGCACCGGAGCGATGCCGAGATGACGTCTCCGATCCAAGGGACGATGATGGCACGAGGCCCGAGGGCCGGCACGGCCGAATCGGCGTCCGGGGTTGCTAGGTTCGCTCCAGGTGCCCCCATTCCGCGTCAATCCCGCCTACACGGCGGTCGCCGATCAGCCCACGGCCCGCGACGGGATCGCCGAGGGCATCGCCGCTGACGAGCGCTTCCAGACCCTGTTGGGGGTCACCGGCTCCGGCAAGACCGCGACCATGGCCTTCGCCATGGAGAAGATCCAGCGCCCCTCGCTGGTCATCGCCCACAACAAGACCCTCGCCGCCCAGCTCTGCAACGAGTTCCGCGAGTTCCTGCCCGACAACGCGGTTGAGTACTTCGTCTCCTACTACGACTACTTCCAGCCCGAGGCCTACGTCCCCCACCAGGATCTCTACATCGAGAAGGACTCCTCGATCAACGAGGAGATCGACCGGCTTCGCCACGCGGCCACGAGCGCCCTGTTCGCGCGCCGCGACGTCGTGGTGGTGGCCAGCGTCTCGTGCATCTACGGCATGGGCTCGCCCGAGAAGTACGACGCCCAGACCCTGACCATCAGCCGCGGCGACGATCTCGACCGCGACGGCGCCCTGCGCAAGCTCGTCGACATGCAGTACTCGCGCAACGACACCGCGCTCGGGCGCGGGACCTTCCGCGTGCGCGGCGACACCCTCGAGGTCTTCCCGGCCTACGCCGAGTCGGCCTACCGCGCCTCGTTCTTCGGCGACGAGGTCGAGTCGGTCCAGCACTTCGACCCGCTCACCGGGGAGATCTACGACGAGCTCGAGCACGCCACAGTGTGGCCGGCCACCCACTACGCCACCGACCGCGAGACCGTCGAGCGCGCGGT
>CADCVU010000019.1 GCA_902806245.1 uncultured Solirubrobacterales bacterium | reverse complement strand
GGCGCGCGCTGACGCGGCGGCCCGCTACCGCCGCCGCACCCGAAAGCGCGTGGCCTCGATCTGGCTCTGACCGCGCGAGCCGGGAAATACAGGGCCGGAGGCGCCCACCCAGTCGCCCGGCCGCGGAAGCCGGTCCGGCCGCAGGCTCGCCTTGAGATCGACTATGGACAGACCGGGGGCCGTGATGCTCTGACGGCTGGCGAGGACGAGATGGGCGTCGCCGTCGCCGTCGGGGTCGACGGCCTCGACGTAGAGCACCCGCCCGCCGGCGCGACGGCACTTGACCGCCTCGGGCGCGCAGCGGGGAATCCGCCGACGAGACGCCCGGCGAGGCCGCTCGGCCCCCGCGCCGCGCTCGGCTCGCTCCGCCGAGGCGCCGTCGCCGGGCGCGCGAGGCGGCTCGCGATCGCTCACCTGGCAACCGCCGCCGAACGACGCGAGCGCGGCCAGAGCCAGACCGGTGAGGAGGCGAGGACCGATGCGCTCACCATAGGCACCACGCCGTCGGCGCAGACAGGGGTCACACTCAGACCATGGCCGAGCCTGCGACCGAGCGCGGACGCGAGACGCGAGACGCCATCGTCTCCTGCGCCGCCCGCCTCTTCCACCAGCGCGGCGTCAAGGCCACGCGCGTGGACGACGTGCTCGCCGCCGCCGAGGCCGGCAAGGGTCAGTTCTACCGCTACTTCACGAGCAAG
Organism: uncultured Solirubrobacterales bacterium; assembly: GCA_902806245.1. Taxonomy (GTDB): domain Bacteria; phylum Actinomycetota; class Thermoleophilia; order Solirubrobacterales; family Thermoleophilaceae; genus JACCUC01. Next base: position 14,873 of record CADCVU010000019.1, on the reverse strand, counting down.
TCGGAGCTGGTGGCGGCCGCCGTCGAACACCAGCTCGAACGCTACCTCGCTCCGCAGCGCGAAGTCCTCGAGCGCTTCGAGGACTGGCCGGACCTCGAGCGCTACCTGACCGGTCTGACCGACAGCCACGAGCGGCGAGGCTTCGCCGGCGGCTGTCCGATCGGCTCGCTGGCGCTCGAGCTCTCCGGTCGCGACGAGGAGCTTCAGGCCCGGCTCGCTCAGGCGCTCTCCGCCTGGGAGGCGAGCCTGACCCGCGGCCTGGAGCGCCTGCGCGAGAACGGCCGGCTCGGCGAGGACGCGCCGCTCGAGCGCCTGGCGGCGGCGACGCTGGCCGCCATCCAGGGTGCCTACCTGCTGGCCACCGTCCACGGCGACCGCCGGGTGATGGACGACGCCCTCGCCGAGGCCGTGCGCAACCTGCGCGCTCACGCCCCGAAGCGAACGCGGAACGCGCGAGACGGTACCAAGTAGTACCGTCGCCGGACTCACCCGTCCGCGAGCCTTCGGAGGCCCACAGTGTCCAGCCCAAGTCCCGACAGCGTGCCGGCCACAGTGGCGCACGGAACGGTCGCCGGCCTCGTCGGCGTGATCGCGATGACGGCCTTCCAGCGCCTCGTGGAGATGCCCCTGACCGGTCGCCAGGAGAGCTACGCGCCGGCCACCCTCCTCGAGAAGGTTCTGCCCATGGCGCCCAAGCGCGGCAGCGCGCGGCGACGCCTCAACTACGCCGCGCATTTCGGCGTCGGGCTGACGTGGGGTGTGACCCATGCCCTTATCGCGAGGAGGGCCTCCCTGCACGGGCAGAGGGCGGTGGGCACGGTGTTCGCCGTGATCTACCCGGGCGACGTCCTCGGCAACACGCTGCTCGGCCTCGACAAGCCGTGGAAGTGGTCGCTTCAGGACCTGACCATCGACGTCGGCGACAAGCTGCTCCTGGCCGAGGTCGTCGGCCTGACCTTCGACCGGCTGCGCGGCGACGCGGACTGACCCCGCGCCGGACGCGCGGCACGCTCAGGCGCGCAGCTTGTAGCCGGTGGCGAACACCCGGTAGTTGACCGCGAACAGACCGAACGTGGCCACCGTCAGAAAGGCCAGCGACAGCGCCACGTTGGCCTCCGAGTAGCCGAGGAAGCCGTAGCGCACGAGCCCGATCATGTAGTAGACGGGGTTGAACTGGGTCAGCGTCTCGAACGGCTCGGGCAGCAGCGTGGCCGAGTAGAAGACCCCGCCCAGGAAGATCAGAGGCTGGAGCACGAAGGTCTGGGCGAAGGAGACGTCGTCGAACTGCTCGGCCCGAACGCCGACGAGGACGCCGAGCTGGGCGAAGAAGAAGCCCACCAGGAACAGCGCCGGCAGCAGGACGAGCGCGTGCTCGACCGGGATGTCGACGAGCACCGACGCCGCCGCGAAGGTCAGCAGCGCCACGATCATCCCCCGCAGGAAGCCGCCGAACGAAAAGGCGAGGAGCAGCTCGAGCGGCGAGGCCGGCGAGGAGAGCTGGTCGTCGATCGCCCGCTGGAACTTCTGCTGGAGGATCGACGACGAGTTGTTCGAAAAGGCGTTGATGGCCCAGGCCATGAGGATCAGCCCGGGAACGATGAAGACCACGTAGTCGATCCCGTCCAGCTGCTTGATCCGCGAGCCGAGCGCCGCGCCGAAGACCGAGATGTAGAGGAAGGTCTCGAGCAGCGGGGCGCCGAGGGTCTGGCGCTTGATCTTGAAGAAGCGGTTCATCTCGCGCCGCAGCAGCGACGTGAAGCGGATCTGCGCCGCGCTCACGGCGCGACCTCGCCGATCCTGGCCCGCGAGAGCTCGTTGCGCCCGACGAGCTCGAGATAGGCGTCCTCGAGGCTCGCCACGCCGAACTCGGCGGCGAGGTCCTGACTCGTACCCTCGGCGACGATCTGCCCCCCGTTGATGAAGGCGATCCGATCGCACAGCTGCTCGGCCTCTTCGAGGTAGTGCGTGGTCAGCAGGATCGTCGTGCCCTCGGCGTTGATGCGCTGGACGTACTGCCACAGCTCGAGCCGCAGCTCGACGTCGACCCCGGCGGTCGGCTCGTCGAGGATGAGCAGGCGCGGGCGGTGCATCAGCGCCCGCGCGAGGATCAGGCGTCGCTTCATGCCGCCCGAGAGCGTCCGCGTGCGCTCGTCCTTCTTCGACGTCAGCGAAAAGGCGTCGAGCAACTCCTTGGTGCGTTCGCGTCGCTGCCTGCGGGGCATCCCGAAGTAGCCGCCGTGGTAGTCGAGCGTCTCGGCCGCGGTCAGGAACCAGTCGAGGTTGACGTCCTGCGGCGCTAGGCCGACCGCCAGCCGCGCCTCGGAGCCGTCCGCGACGACATCGTGGCCGAAGACCCTGATCGTCCCCGAGCTCGGTCGCGCGAGCCCGGTCGCGCAATGGATGAGCGTGGACTTACCGGCGCCGTTGGGCCCGAGCAGACCGAAGAACTCGCCCGCCTCGATCTCGAGCGACACGCCGCGGAGCGCCTCGGTTCCGGTCGGGTAGCGCTTGACGAGGTCGGTGATCTCGAGCGCCATCAGGCGGCCCGGGGAGGCCGCAGAGTGCGCGGCGCGATGAAGAGGTTGAAGAGCACGGGGCCATCATGCACGTTCGACCCGACTTGAAGTCAAGCGGCGATTCGGGACGGGCTCTGACGGCGTCTCCGAGAAGGCACTCGCCGCTCAAGCCGCCGAGGGCTGCGGTGTGCCGACCGGCGCGAGTCCGCGTGCCTCGGCCATCAGACCGCCGACGATCATGGCCGCGGCGCTGTGACCCGCGGCGATCGCGCCGGGCACGGACGGCATCTGCGCGCTCGCGTCGCCCGCGGCGGAGAGGCCCGGCACGCTGGTATGGAACGTCGGGTCGACCTCGATGGCGTCGGCGGCGACGGGGCCCGGGCCGGCGAACGTGGCGCCGAGCTGCTCGGCGAGCGCGGAGCGCTGGTGCAGGGTGACGGGCACCAGCAGCCCACCGCAGGGTCGCTCGCCGCCGTCGGTGAACGCGACGGTCGTGAGCGCGTCTCCCGGGCCGAGCAGGGCAGAGACCCGGCGCTCGTCGACCGTGACTCCCGCCGCGCGCAGCCGCTCGGCGTCCTCGACCTCGAGCTCGGCCGGGCCGTCGGCGAGCAGCGTCACGTCGTCGCTCCAGAGGCGCAGCAGGAGCGCCCGGTGCGTCCCTGCCGCGCCGCGGTCGAGCACTCCGAGCGGCTGGTCGCGGACCTCCCAGCCGTGGCAAAACGGGCAGTGGAACACCGAGCGGCCCCACCGCTCCTCGACCCCGGCCAGCGCGGGATACCGGTAGTCCATACCGGTCGCGAGCAGTACGCGCTGGGCCACCTCGCGAGAGCCGTCAGCCAGGTCGAGCACGAAGCCCGCGTCGAGCCGCTCGCCCCTTAGGACCTCGCCGGACCGAAGCTCCACGGTCGGGTAGGCCGCGAGCTCGTCGCGCCCGGCGGCGTAAAGCTCGGACGGCGGGCGAGCGTCGTGGCCGAGCAGTCCGCCGATGCCGTGGGCCGCGCGGTTACTCTGTCCTCCCGCGTCGACGACGAGGGTTCGCTGCCGGGCACGGCCGAGGACGAGGGCGGCGCTCAGTCCAGCGGCACCCGCGCCGACGACGATGCAGTTCCACCTGTCTTCCATGCCGTAAGCGTGACGGTCCGGACCGCTTCTGTCAACATCGTTTGCCATGCAGGCAAAGGCGTCCGAGGAGCCCGTCGACGTCCGCGTCCGCCGGCGGCTGCGCGAGCTGCGGACCGAGCGCGGACTGACTCTCCAGCAGATCGCCGAGCGCGCGAGCATCGACATCTCGACGCTCAGCCGCCTCGAGGCCGGTAAGCGCCGCCTGGCTCTCGATCACCTCCCCGCCCTCGCCGCGGCGCTTGGCGTCAGCGCCGACGAGCTGCTCGGCCCCTCACCCCCGCACGATCCGCGCGTCCGCGTCCGCCCGCGCACCTTCGACGGCCTGACGCTGTGGCCCCTCACCCACCGCGGGCCCGCCGGCGGCCTGCACGCATACAAGATGCACATCAGCCCGAGGCGCGACACCCCGCCTGACCCGCTGCCCGTGCACGAAGGGCACGACTGGCTGTACGTCCTCGACGGTCGCCTGCGGCTGCTCCTCGGCGAGCAGGACCTCACCATCGAGCCGGGCGAGGCCGTCGAGTTCACGACCTGGACGCCGCATTGGTTCGGCACGGTCGCGGGCCCCGTGGAGCTTATCGCGATACTCGGGCCTCAAGGCGAGCAGGTGCACCTACACGGCTGAGCTCCAGGCCGGGCGCGCGCGAGATCGGGGTCCTTCGCGCGGCGCGCGCGAGCTAGCCGGATACGGGCCGGGGAGCGCGCTCTCCGAGGCCGGCGACGCTCCGGTCGCGCGCCTCGGCGAAGGTCACGAGCCGGCCGCGATCCTCGTCCCACAGCTTGAGCCGGACGGTACGCAGGCCTTCCCACAGCGAGAGGGTCGGCACGTCGTGGAAGATCGGGTTCTCGTCGTGAGCACGCCGAAGGTTGTAGTTGGGGATGCGCGCGCTCAGGTGGTGCACGTGGTGAAAGCCGATGTTGCCGGTGAAGAAGCGCAGCACCCGCGGGAGCTTGAGGTAGGAGCTGCCGCGCAGGGCCGCGTCGGCGTAGCTCCAGTCGTCGGTGCTCTCCCAGTAGACGTCCTCGAACTGATGCTGGACGTAGAACAGCCACACGCCCGCCGCGGCGGCCATCAGCGCCGCGGGCCACTGCACGATCAGGTACTCCCTCCACCCGATCAGCCAGCAGGCCAGGGCGACCCCTACGACGATCGCGAGATTGGTGAGCATGACGCTGCGGCGGATCCGCGGCCGCGCGGAGCGGGGCACGAAGCGCGGCTGCACGACGAGCGCAAAGGCCGGTCCGATCCCGAACATCACGAGCGGGTTGCGAAACAGCCGATACCCGAGCCGCCGGATGGGCGTCATCGCCTCGTACTCGGCGACGGTCAGCGTCGGGAGGTCGCCGACCCCGCGGCGGTCGAGGTCGCCGGCAGTGGCGTGGTGGACGGCGTGGTCGTGGCGCCAGGCCTCGAAGGGCGAGTACACGAGCAGCGCCGTGACTCGTCCGACCCACCGGTTCGCTCGCTTCGAGGGCAGGAACGACCCGTGAGCGCAGTCGTGGAAGACGATGTAGCTGCGCAGCAGGAACCCTGCAGCGGGCACCGAGAGCGCGAGCGTGAGCAGGTAGGAGACCTCGAGCGCGAGGTACATCGCGACGAGCAGCGCTAGGTAGGGGACGACCGAGGTGGCCAGATCGAGACCGCTGCGCCTGAGGTCCGGGCGCTCGTAGGCGGCGACCGCGTCGCGCCAGTACGGCCGGCTCGAACCAGGCCTTTGCGCCTGGGCTCCCGCGGCCACCGTCGGAGCTGCTGTCATCGCCTCCCCTTCATCTCGTCCGTCGGTGTCGACGAGACGTCGACCCATCCGCGTTACCCTCGAGCCGACTCCGAGTAACCCGCGGCCAAGACCCTATCGAGCGGGGATCGGGCCGGAAGCGGTGGCCAACGGGTGGTCGTCCCGCTCTAAGCTCACGTCCATGTGTCGAAACATCCGTACTCTCCACAACTTCGAGCCCCCGGCGACCGAGGACGAGGTCCGCGCCGCAGCGCTTCAGTACGTCCGCAAGATCAGCGGCTCGACCGAGCCGTCGCGCGCCAACGCCGCGGCCTTCGAGCGTGCCGTCGAGGTGATCGCCGCGGCCTCGGCCGAGCTGCTCGGCCAACTCGTCACCTCAGCGCCGCCGAAGGACCGGGAGGCCGAGGCCGCCAAGGCCCGGGCGCGGACCGCCGCGCGCTACGCCGCCTAGCAGCGGTACCCGAAGTGCCCCGTCCACACCAGGGCGCCGGCGTAGCCCTTGAAGGTCCCCTTGCGAACGCCGAAGCCCACGTCGCGGTACCGGGACTTGAGGATGGTCGGGCGGTGAACGTCCGAGTGAAGCCAGCGGCTCATGATCGAGCGCACGCTCCCGAGGTCGCCCGACCCCAGGCGATGTTCTCGGCGGCTCCCCAACAGCCCCCTGGCGTGTACCCGACGCGATGAACGTGGTAGAGCGTCGAGCGACCGCAGGCCCGGTGGCTGAACTGGCCGCACCGCAGCATGTCGGCCGACTTGGCGTCGGACGAGCGCACGAGCAGGGAGTTGTCGGACAGGGCGCGGCGCCCTGTCTTGGCGCGGGCGTGGCTGTGCATGCAGCGCATCACGGCCTCGAGCTCGCTCGAAGTCTCGCTGGTGTTCGCCTGGCGCTCACCGCCGCAGGCCGTCTCGGGAGCGAGCAGGTGGTCGTAGTGGTGGGCCGAGGCCGGCGCGGCCGAAGCCAGGAGCAGCAGGGCAACGGCGACGAGCGCGGCGGCTGCGGTCGCGACCAGCCACGTCGGGCGATCTCGGCTCGCGAACGTACTCATGGACGGCTCCTTCCCGGGTAGGGATCGAAACCCCGCGCGCCCACGGGGGTTGCGGTCCTCGCTGCGCTCAGAACGGTATGTCGTCGTCGAGGGCTTGCGGCGTTGCGCCGCGCCCCTCGCCGGCCTCCGCGCTCGCGGCGCCGTCGCCGGACGACGCGGGCGCGCTGATCCGGAAGACCTGGATGTCCTCACCGCGCTCGATCCGCTCGACGCGGGAGCGCTGCGTCTCGAGATAGGCGGTCAGGGCCTGCTCGAGCCCCTTGCCTTCGGCGAACAGGTCGCACATCTCGCTGACGGGCACCTCCTCCTGGTTCAGGCGCGCGGCGATGGCCTGGAGACGGCTGTAGCCGTCCTCGAACGTGATGTCGCTGGCTTCGCTGGTGCTCACGGCGGATCGCTCCCTTGCTCGGGGTTGACGGTGTCGACGACCGCGAGGGCACGTCCGTCGTGCAGCTCGAGGCCGACCCGGTGGCCGGGCCTCAGGTCGGCGACGGAGCGCACGGGCGCCCCGTCGGTGCGAGCGGCGAGCAGCCAGCCGCGCCGGCGGAAGTCGCGCGCGGCGGCGACCTCGGCGACGTGGCGAAGGTCGCGCCGGGCCTCGGCGATACGGCGCTCGGCACGCTCGGACGAGAGCGCGCGCTCTCGCTCGACCCGCTCCTGCGCGCGCTGAAGCCCGCGCTCGGCGCCGGCTCTCGACTCACTGAGGATCCGAGCGGTCGCCCGCCGGTAGTCGCGCCGGTGGTCCTCGAGTTGGCGTCGCACGCCGTGGCGGACGCGCCGCCCGTCCGCGGCCGCCTGCCCCTGGAGATACGCGATCCGTGCTGCGGTTGACTGGAGCGCTCCGGCCCGCGCGGCGATCTCGCCCGCGCGCCGGGTGAAGAGCGCGAGCGCCCGTGCGTCGAGCTCGGCCGCCAGGGCTCGCACGCTCGAGCCCGCCGGAAGCCGGTGCGCGACCATGGCCAGCATCGCGCGGGCTCGCAAAGCTCCGGCCTCGCCCTCGGCCAACCTCCTCTGGAGGGCGGTGCGACCGGCGCCGAGCTCGCTCTCCACCTGCCCGCGTCGCCCGCTCAGCGCGGCCGTGCAGTCCACCCGCTCGCCGAGCACGGCGAGTCGCTCGTCGGCGTGGGCCAGGCGACCCGAGACCGCGTCGAGGACGGTGCACACGGCGCCGAGCCCCTGGCGCAGCTCGGCCAGCGAGGGGACGACGAGCTCCGGCGATCGCGACGGAGTCGCGGCGGCCCAGGTCACGTGGTTCGAGACGGGCACGTTGTCGGTGTGCCCGACGGCGCAGACGACCGGGGTCGCGCAGGCCGAGATCGCTCGGCACAGCCGCTCGTCGTCAAAGGCGATGAGATCCTGCACCGAGCCGCCGCCGCGGGCGAGGACGATGACGTCGACCAGCGGGTGCTGCTGCAGGCGCGCGAGTGCGTCGAGGAGATCGGCCGGCGCTCGCCTGCCCTGGACGAGCGCCGCGCAGGTGACGACGTGCACGGGCGCCCAGCGGTCCCGCAGGGCGCGGACGACGTCGCTGAGCCCGTCCGAGTCGGCGCCGGCGACCACCCCCACAGCGCGCGGGAACGCGGGAAGCGGGCGGCGCCGGCTCTCGTCGCAGAGGCCCTCGGCCCCGAGGCGGGCGATGAGCTCGCGGCGGCGGCGCAGCAGCTCGCCGTCGCCGGCCAGCCGCACGTCGCTGATGATGAGGTCGAGCTTGCCGGCCTGGGTCCAGAGGTCAGGCCGATCGACGGTGACCTGCACCAGGTCCCCCTCGCGGGGAGCGTGCTCCATCCGCCGGCGCTCGCGCGCGAACGCCTTGCAGGACAGCACCGCGTCGCCGTCGGTGAGCGAGAACCACAGCATGCCGCTGCCCGAGGTCCGCGGCTTCTGGACCTCGCCCTCGATGACCGCGCCGCCGACCGCTCGAACCGCCCGACCGAGCCGGCTGGCGTACTCGGTCACGGAGATCGCGGCGGTGGTGGTCGTCATGGGGGCCCGCCAGCGTAGGCTGGGCCGAGGACAGATCCATCCGCGGCAGACGACCGGCCTCTAGCCTCGAGCGGGTGACGCCCCTGCGCCTCAGCGTCCTCGACCAGTCGCCGATCTCGGAGGGCATGGCGCCCTCGGAGGCGCTGCACAACTCGGCCGACCTCGCCGGGCACGCCGAGGGGCTCGGTTACCACCGCTACTGGGTGGCCGAGCACCACGGCACCCCGATGCTCGCCTGCAACTCACCCGAGGTGCTGATCGCCGCCATCGCCGCCGCGACCGATCGCATCCGGGTGGGCAGCGGCGGCGTGATGCTGCCTCACTACAGCCCCTTCCGGGTGGCCGAGACCTTCAGCATGCTCAGCGGCCTCCACCCCGGCCGCATCGACCTGGGCCTGGGCCGCGCGCCGGGCACCGACCAGCTCACGACGCTCGCCCTTCAGCGCGACCGCCGCCAGCTCGCGCCCGACGACTTCCGCGACCATCTGGCGGAGCTGCTCGGGTACCTGGACGGGCGCCTGCCCGGCGACCACCCCTTCGCACGGCTGGCCGGGGTTCTGCCCGGGCGCCCCCACCGCCCCGAGCCGTGGCTGCTGGGCTCGAGCCCGCAGAGCGCGGTCTGGGCGGCGGAGCTCGGGCTGCCCTACTGCTTCGCCGACTTCATCAATCCCCGGGGCGCGGTGATCGTGGAGGATTACCGTCGGCGGTTCGCCGACTCCGAGGCCGAGCCCGCGCCGCGCGCGGCGATCGCCCTCGTGGCCATCTGCGCGGAGACCGACGAGGAGGCCGAGCGCCTCGCGGCCAGCCACCGGATGGCCTTCTCGCTGCTTCGCCAGGGCCGCCTGATTCCCGTGCCTCCGGTCGAGCAGGGCCTGCGCTACGCGGAGAGCAGGCCGAAGCGAAGCTCGAGCCGGCGCTTCGTGCTCGGCTCGCCGGCCACCGTCCGCGCCGGCATCGAGCAGGCGGCGGAGGAGTACGGCGTGGACGAGGTTTTCCTGCTTACCATCACCTACGAGCACGGCGCCCGCCGGCGCTCGTACGAGCTCATCGCGCAGGAGATCGGGCTGGCGGAGACGCGCGGCGCGGTCGCCGGTACACCGCCCCGTGACCGGGCCGCTGAGGACCGACCCGTCACTGCGCCGACGGTCGCCTGACGAGAGGCGGAGCGGTGCGGCGGCGTCGCCGCCCGGAGCCTTCGAGGCTCAGGGCGTTCGTCAGGCCTCGCACTCACGCGTCGCACGGCTCGTCCGCGCTGAGGTCCAGATGGCGCCTTCGACAGGACCACCGGTGCAGCTCCGAGGTGGAGATCGGTCGAGGGTCGAGCTGGGCGTATGGATCGGCTGCTCGGGCAGAGCGCGCGCCGGGCGCTCATCGATCGGGCCCCGGGCCCGAAGTTCCCGCAGTGCGACTCGGCAAGCCGCGCGTCCGGCCCTCAAGTTGTCAGCAGACCCCCGTCGACCGGCAGCAGGACGCCCGTGACGTACGACGCCGCGTCGCTGGCCAGGAAGACCACCGCGGCGGCGAGCTCCGGTCCCTCGCCGACCCGCCCCGTCGGTATTCGCCAGAGCATCTGGTCGAGGTAGCCCTCGGGGTACTGCTCGGTCATCTCCGAGTGGAAGAAGCCGGGCGCCAGCGCGTTGACGCGGATCCCCTTGCGGCCCGTCCACTGCTGCGCGAGGTCGCGCGTGAGTCCGATGATCGCCGCCTTGCTGGAGGCGTAGGCCGCCTGCGGCAACCCGGCCGTCGTCGACCCCAGGACGCTGCCGATGTTGACGATGCTGGCGCCGGGCTGCATCTCTCGCGCGCACGCCTGGGCCATCCAGTAGCTGCCGTTGAGGTTGATGTCGATGACCCGGCGGAACTGCTCCGGGTCCTCTCGGGTCGCCGGGACGGCGGTCCCCACGCCGGCGTTGTTGACGAGCACGTCGACGCGGCCGAGCTCGGCGACGGCCTGATCGACCACTCGCCGGCAGTCGTCGACGTCGGTCACGTCGGCCCGCACGGCGACGCAACGGCGCCCGTGGCCCTCGACGCGCGCCTTTGTGTCCTCGAGGCGATCGGCGCGGCGGGCGCATACGACGACGTCGGCACCGGCCTCGGCCAGTGCGTCGGCGAAGTGCACGCCGAGGCCGGAGGAGGCGCCGGTGACGATCGCCACCTTGTCGGTGAGCCCGAAGGCGTCGAGGATGCTCATGGGTTGATCCTGAAGCATCGGCGGCACAGGCGTCGGCGCCTCGTCACAGCTGAAGGGTTTTCCGCAAGATCGTGCGGAACGGAGTGCACGCGTCTACCCTCCCCGCCTATGAAACGCGCCGCCGCCCTTGCCGCAGCGATCACCCTGCTCCTACTCGCGGCACCCGCCCTCTCGCTCGGACCCTTCCGCCCGAAGCCGGTCGAGTTCGGGCTCGCCCCCAGTCCCGCCTCAGTGGAGCGAGACGCTCAGGGGAAGCTTCTCTCAGCCCCCCTGCGCGCCCCCAAGCGCTTCAATCTCGTCGGGCTCACGTGGGCGGGCGAGGGCGAGGCTGAGATCGACTTGCGCGTCCGCGAGACCGGTGAGGACTGGGGACCCTGGACCGACGCTCCCGCCCACCCCGACGGCGGCCCTGATCCCGGCACTCCCGAGCGGAGCGCGGAGGGCGTCTCGTCGCCGGTGTGGGCCGGTGAGGCGGATTTCGTCCAGTACCGGCTCTCGAAGTCGCTACCGAACCTGCGGCTCAAGTTCGTGAATGCGAGCGGCACCGCTACCGCGGGGGGCCGGGTCAAGGCGGGGGTCATCGGGACACTTACCGGAGCAAGCCAGGCGTTCACCGGCCTGCTTACCGCCCGGGCCGACTCCCAGCCCACGATCAACCCGCGCTCGAGCTGGGGTGCCTCTGACTGTCCTCCTCGCCGGGCTGCTTCCTACGGATCGGTCAAAGCCTCGTTCGTTCACCACACCTCCCCGGAGACCAACGACTACAGCCGCTCGCAGGTCCCGGCCTTGATTCTCAGCCACTGCCTCTACCACCGCAACTCGAACGGGTGGGACGACATCGGCTACAACTTCGTCGTCGATAAGTACGGCAAGATCTGGGAGGGTCGAGCGGGAGGTGTCGACAAGGCGGTCGTCGGAGCCCACGCGCGCGGCTTCAACTCCGAGTCCGTCGGCATAGCCAGCCTCGGGACGAACAGCTCGGTCAAGGCGACCAGTGCCTCGCTCACCGCCATGGCACGTCTGATCCGCTGGAAGCTCCCCCTTCACGGCCAACCCACCGAAGGGAGCGTGAGGCTCAAGTCCGCAGGCGGTGAGGGCAACCGTCATCCCGCGGGCAGGCTCGTCAACTTCGACCGGGTCTCCGGTCATCGCAACGCCGTCCACACGACCTGTCCGGGCGATGCCCTCTATGCGCAACTCCCCGATCTGCGGCGACTGGTCGAGAAGATCGCCTACGCCGGCGGCGGGGCGACCTACACCGTCAACCCGGATGGCACCCAGCGCCGGCGAGTCAGCTCGAGCGGCGCTGACGGCGATCCCGCCCTCTCGCCCCTGGGTACGAAGATCGCCTTCGAGCGAACCCGTGGCGCCGACCGCGACATCTGGTCGATGAACGCCGACGGCTCCGGTCAGAGGCAGCTCACCTCGAACCCGACGCTCGACGCCCACCCGTCGTGGTCGCCGGGCGGGACCAAGCTCCTGTTCATACGCGACCTGAGCGGCAACTTGGACATCCACACGATGAATCCCGACGGCTCAGGTGCCGCTCGCCTGACCAAGGCCTCCGGCCGCGACTACGCGCCGGCCTGGTCGCGAAGCGGCAGGATCGCCTTTGTCCGCGAAGCGGGCGGCAACGACGACATCTACACCATGAGCCCCGACGGGAGCGGTTTGAGGCGAGTGACCTCGAGATCGGCTAAGGACACCTCCCCCTCCTGGTCTCCCGGGTCCACGAAGATCGCCTTCGTGCGAAGCGGGAACATCTACACCGTGAACCCCGATGGGAGCGCCCTCAAGCGGCTCACGACCTCGGGCGGCCTCGACCCCACCTGGGCGTCCAACGGCGCGAAGATCGCCTTCTCGAGAGGGGCCTCGGGCGAGCGAGAGGTCTACCTCATGAACGCCGACGGCAGTGGGCTACAGAGGGTCACGACTGAGTCAGCGGACGCGCGCGACCCCGACTGGTAGTCCTTCATCAGCCGGAGTCGAGGTGAGGGCTGTCACGCCTCTCCGGATCCGCCGCCACCCGGGTCAGGAGCGTGGTGGCCGCCGCGAGGACATCGTCGCGATCGTAGGTCACGGCGAACTCGAACCGACGGTTTCGATCTCGCCCGCCGTCGCCGAGGTCGCGGGCGGCGAGCATGCCGACCAGGTGGGGAGAGACGACGGCCACCACCCATTCGCCCAACAGGTCGTCGTTGTCGGCGAGCGCAGCTCCGCGTACCCCGGGCGCGGGCTCGACCCCCATGCCCGCCCCAAAGGCGGCGACGAGGGCGGCGCTCTGCGCGATCTCCTCGTAGCGGCGCCCGGTGTCGGGCGTGAAGTGGTCGCTCGTCTGGAAGGTACCGAGGAGTACGGCCGTCTCGCCGAGCGCCTTGGCCTCGTTCTCGAGGTGGTGAGAGATCGCGAGCAGGTTCTCCTTGGAGGTGACCCGGAGTTCCCTGTTGCGCTCGATCACCTCGACGGGGGTGAGGCCGGAGGGATCGATCGCCGCCGTTCGGTCGCCGAGCTCGCTGAGAGCGGCGAGCGCCGGGAGCGGTGGGGGCTGCGGGTGGCCGAAGCGCCAGCCCTGCCCGTAGCGGGCGCCCATGGCGACGGCGGCGCCGGTATGCTGCTCGCCCTCGATGCCCTCGGCGATGACGGCGGCCCCGGTGCGCTCGGCCTCCGCTCTGACAGCGTTGACGATCCGGGCGATCCACTCCGCCGGCCACGCGTGCACCAGGTTGAGGTCGAGCTTGAGCACGTCCGGGCGCAGGAAGGGCATGAGCGCTAGGGAGTGGCGCGTGGCGCCGATGTCGTCGAGGGCGATGCCCCAGCCGAGGTCGCGGAACCAGTCCACATCGGCGATCACCTCTGCGGGTCGCGCCACCAGGGCGCGCTCGGTGACCTCCACGACCACCGAGAGATCGGCTCGGGCGCGCTCGAGGACGTCGCGGAAGGCGGGAGGACACGGCGTGCCCATCGCGTCGGGCTCAACGTTGACGAAGAGGGTGAGCGGCGGATACGGGCCCTCCTCGAGCGCGGTCCTGAGCGCGGTGGCGCGGCACGCCCAGTCGAGCTCGCTCGTCCGCCCGGCCGCGCGCGCGGCGGCGAAGAGGGCCGCGGGCTGCTCGAGCGGGGAGCCCTCGTGCCCGCGCGACAACGCCTCGTAGCCGACGAGCGAGTCGCTGTCGAGATCGACGATGGGCTGGAGAACCGAGCGCAGCCCGCCGTCTCGGAGGAGCTCGTCGAGCTGGCCGTCGGGGCCGGCGGATGTGAGATGAGGTGTCGTGGTGCTCATACGGACCGGAGAGAACCGAGGCGCTCCTCCGGGCATCGGCTGTTCGAGGCTACCGCTTGACCGCTGAGCGCCCGCCATCCACCGGCCGGGGGCAGACGCTCGGGATCAGACCGCCGCCTTGGTGCCGCGCGAGAGCAACCAGGCGACCGCGGGGTAGCCGGTCAGGAATCCGAGGATCACGCCGATCTGCATCAGGAAGACAAACGCGATGTCGCTGGGGGCTGGCATGAACTCAACGCCGAAGTGCAGGAGCAGCATCCAGCCGCCCATGCCGACGTCGAAGGCGAGTACGGTGACGAAGGCCACCAGGAGCGCGACGGCCAGCCCCTGCCCAGAGGTCAGGCCGCGCTTGGGCACCGTGGACACGAAGTACTCCCAGGCGAACAGCAAGGCCGTGGCGAGCACCGCGATGACCGCGATCATCGCCCAGAGGTCGAGCCCGGCAATCGTCAGACCCGAAGCCACGACGAGCGGGACGCCGACGACATGGGCGACCGCCGACGCGACGCCCCCTGGCAGCCCGCCGGTCGCCGCTCTGGCGGTCAGCCCACCGTCGTCGCTCGTGCCCCGCTCGCGCTGCCACTTCTCGCTGCGTGGACGACCCACGCGGTGGTACAGCGCCAATGCCACCGGCCCCGTCGACAGCGCCGCGAGGGGCCAGACCAGCTCCATCGGCCGCGACCGCTGTCGATGTCCGCGCCCGTAGACGTCGTAGAGCACCGCTGCTGCGCACACGACCGCCAGAACCACGAAGACCCAAGAGAGGGCGGTGAGCCACGGCGGGGTGGCGCCCATGTCTGCCATGTTCACTCGAGCTCCTCGCGGTAAACGCTTCTTCCAGGGCCTCGTCGGTCGAGGTTAGCTAGATGTCCTGCCCACGCACGTTGTGAACGCGGCTGATCGGCGGGCGGTTACCGATTCCGGAGTGGGGTCTGCGCTCGTTGTAGTGGCGCAGCCAGTGTGGCAGCGCCGCGTTGCGATGGCGGTGTGAGCGGT
>CADCVU010000018.1 GCA_902806245.1 uncultured Solirubrobacterales bacterium | reverse complement strand
CTCGGTGAACTGGGACTGGGACACCGCCTCGTCCAAGGAGTCGTGGAAGCACTCCCACAACTACATTCACCACACCTACACGAACATCCGCGGCAAGGACAAGGACCTCGGCTACGAGATCATGCGGATCGATCCGCACCAGCCCTGGAACCCGGTCTACCTCTTCCAGCCGCTCTACAACCTCCTGCTGATGTTCCTGTTCGAGTGGGGGGTCGCCGTGCACGACATGGACATCGAGGCCATCCGCGCGGGCGATAAGGAGTGGTCGGAGGTCAAGAAGGACCTGATCAACATCGGCGGCAAGGCGCGCACCCAGGTCACCAAGGACTACATCGCCTGGCCGCTGCTCGGCGCCCTGGTGGTCGGGGGCTTCGAGGCGGGGCGCGTGGCCCTCGGCTTCGACGGCGCGCTGCAGTCCGGCGGGCGGTCGAAGTCGCGCAAGCTGAAGGGCGGCCTACGGCGCACGCGCGACGCGACCAAGGGCCGCTCGGTCCGGGGCCAGGTCGTGCCCACGCTGCTCAAGGGGATCCTCACCGGTTCGTTCGAGCGGGGCACGCCGCGGCCGCTGCGCACGCTGGACGCCCTGCGGCCCGGCGGCGGCACGAGGAAGCGCCAGGCGAAGCGAACGCTCGACCGCGCGTGGAGCCGGACGGCGCCGCAGCCCATCCGCACCGACGTCGCGCGGCCGCTGCTCGCCGGGCGCCGCGCGTTCAAGAAGATCGTGTGGGCGAACGTGACCGCGAACATCGTCCGCAACGTGTGGTCGCACTCGATCATCTTCTGCGGCCACTTCCCGGACCAGACCTACACGTTCAGTCAGAGCGAGGTCGAGAACGAGACCAAGGGCGCGACGTACGTCCGCCAGCTCGTCGGCGCGGCCAACATCGAGGGTGGCCCGCTCTTCCACGTGATCAGCGGCAACCTCGGCTACCAGGTCGAGCACCACCTCTACCCCGACATGCCGAGCACCCGCTACGGCGAGATCGCCCCGCGCGTGCGCGAGATCTGCGAGCGTTACGGGCTGCCCTACAACACCGGGCCGTTCTCGCAGCAGCTCTACATGGTCCACCGCACGATCGCGCGTCTGGCCTTCCCCGGCGGCAAGCCGCGGGCCAAGCCGGGCCCGTACCACCGCGAGGAGTTCGCCGAGCACGACGTGGCGCCGCCCGTGGGCGCGTAGGCGACGCCGCGCCTGGCCGGTCGAGCCAGCGCCGCGAACCGGCGGGCTGGCTCGCGGCGCGGGCGATCCGAGGCAGGCGCCCGGCCGGTAATAGCTCACAGACACCGCAGCGGTCTCTCGCCATACTCCGGACTACGTGAGCCCGCTGCGCGACGACCGACTCCGCTTCCTGCCGGCGCTGCGCTCGCCGCGGCGCCGTCGGCCCAAGGTCCTCAGCATCGCCGGGCGTCGGCGCCGCCGGAGCCGGCTGCTCAGGGCGCTCGGCTACCGCTGAGCGACCGCGCAGAGCCGGAGAGGGGACTCGAACCCCTGACCTACGCTTTACAAGAGCGTTGCTCTACCAGCTGAGCTACTCCGGCGCCCGGCGAGTGTAGGCCCGACGCGCTCGCCGACGAGCGTCCCACCGCCGTCCGTCAGTACGACGCCCCGACCGCTCCGACCGCGGCCTCGATGTCGCCGTACCCGTTCGAGGACACCTCGACCTCGGGCGGCTCGGCGTGGCGCTCGGCGTTCAGGCGCGCCTCGAGCAGGCCGAGCACCACCCCGAAGATCGCGTGGCGCCACGTCGCCTGGGCAAAGGCGCGGCCGTTGCCGGACAGCGCGGGAAGCTCGTCGCGCGCCGGATGTATCCGGTCGACCACCCCGACCAGCGAGAACAGTCCGACGTGCTCGACCTGAGCCGCCAGCAGCCCCCGCACGACCGGCGGCCCGGGCAGGAAGGGTCGGAGCTGCGCGTACACGGCTCCGAACAGAGCGCCGTTGGCGACATGCAGGGCGGCGCCCGCGGCCGGCCACGCCGGTCCTCGCGTCATAAGCTTTCCGAGCAGCTCGACATCGTCGTAGGCGGAACCGCCGAGGCGCTTGTCGAGCGGCTGCTGCGCGGCCCACAGACCGGCCGCCACCCCTCCGGCCAAGGCTCCGTTCAGGCTCCTGCGCAGATCCATCGCGGCCACCCTAGCGCGGCCCCGTCGGCGTGAGCGCGAGCGCGCAAACACAGCACAGCCCCGGCTGAGAGGCGCACCCGTACTCGCCTCCACCGGTAACCGGATCTTCACCGGGGTGTACCTAGCTGCGTGGGGCGAGCGGGGGAGACCTCGCTGCTCGTCGTGTGCCCCGCCCGCGCGAACGCCATGCCGCCCGTCACCGAACAGCCCTCGTCGTCTCTGCGCCCCCGGGCCTCGGGTTCCGCACCCCGGCCTTCGGGTCGTCCCGACGGCGCCGCCCGCACCGACGCCTCGGCCCTCGACCGCCACCACGAGCGCATCCGTCGCCGCGGCGTCAACCGGCTCGTCCTGCTGCTCGCCCACCTGACCATCCGCCCGGCCATCCTCCTCTGGTTCCGCCTCAGCCGCACCGGCCGCGAGCACATCCCCCGCCGCGGCGCCGTGCTGCTGGCCTCGAACCACCGCAGCTTCCTCGACCCCTGGCTGATCGCCGTGTGCGGGCGTCGCCCGGTCTACTTCATGGCCAAGCGCGAGCTGTTCGCCAATCCTCTCCACGGGTGGCTGCTCAACGCCCTCGGCGCCTTTCCGGTCCGCCGTGGCGAGTCCGACGAGGCCGCGACCGAGACCGCCCTGCTGCTGCTCGAGCGCGGCGAGGCGGTGGTGATCTTTCCCGAGGGCACGCGCACCCGCTCCGGCTCGCTGCGCCGCCCCAGACGCGGCATCGGGCGACTGGCGCTCGCGACCGGCGCCCCGGTCGTGCCGATCGCCGTGCTCGGCTCGGATCGCGCGCGCCGCGGCTGGCGCGTCCGGCCGGTCAAGATCAGCGTGCGCTGCGGGCGCCCGCTGACCTTCCCGCGCGTCGAGGGTCCCTCGCAGCGCCTCGCCGCCGAGGTGACCGAGCGGATCTGGCCGTGCGTCGAGCTCCAGTGGGAATGGCTCGGCGGCCTGCCGCCGCTGCGCACCGCCGCCGTCGTGGGCGCCGGCTCGATGGGGACCGCCCTTGCCGCCCTGCTCGCGCGCGCCGGGCTCGACGTCCAGCTCGGCTGCCGGCGCGCCGATCAGGCCGCCGCCATCCGCGCCGACGGCCGCAACGCCGACTACCTGCCCGACGTCGACCTGCCCTCGGGCGTGCGGGTCGCCACCGTGCCCGAGATCGAGTTCGGCGGGATCGACTTGGTGATCCTCGCGGTGCCCTCGCGCGACCTGCCGCAGGCGATGGCCGCGCTCGGCGCTCGCGTCGGCGACCGCAGCGCCGTGCTCGTACTCGCCAAGGGCCTCGTCGCTCCGCTCGCCACGCGCCCTACCGCTTACGTCGAGGCGCGCGTGGCCGCGCGCGCCGTCGCCTTTCTGGGCGGGCCGGCGCACGCCGGGGAGGCCGTCGAGCACGGAGCCTCGGTGGTGCTCGCGGCGGCCGACGACGACCTGCTGCCCCAGCTCGCCGAGGTCCTCGAGCGGGCCGGCCTCGAGGTCGAGCGGACCGACGACGTCGCCGGTGCAGAGCTCGGCGCGTGCGCCAAGAACGCGGCCACGCTGGCCGCGTCGGTGGCCGCCTCGGTGGGCAACAACGCCGCCGGCGCCGCCGCCGGTCGCGTGTTCGCCGAATGCTTCGAGCTCGCCGTCGCCGAGGGCGCTCGCCCGGCCACGCTGGCCGGCCTCGCCGGGGTCGGCGACCTCGTCGGCACGGTGCTGGCCTCCGCCAGCCGCAACCGCCGGGCCGGAGAGCTCCTGGCCGGCGGGATGGCGGCCGAGCAGGTCCCGGGCGCGCTCGGCTGCGCTGCCGAGTCCCTCGACGCGGTCCCCCTGCTCGTCGACGCGCTCGGCGCCGCGGGGATCGACTGCCCCGCGACCGGCGGCCTGTCCGACCTGATCGCCGGGGCCGTCAGCGCTGAGCGATGGCTCGACCGGCTCTCGGGCGCGCCGGGCGAGGAAGATCGGCACGTCGCCTGAGACCCTCGGGGGTAGGCTCGGCAGGTGGAGCAGGTCGCCCACACCGCGGAGCTCGATGCCGAGTTCACAGCTCTTTATCGCGCCCACCTGCGTGACGTCTATAGCTATGCCTATTACCGGATCGGCAACCACCACGACGCCGAGGACCTCACCGAGCAGACCTTCCTGCAGGCCTGGCGTCACTTCGAGCGCGCCCGCTGCGAGTCGGACGGCCGGCCCCTGCGCCCGTGGCTCATCCGCATCGCCCACAACCTGGCGGCGAACTACTACCGCGACCGGGCGCGGCGCCCGCAGAGCCCGCTCGAGGATGCGGACGTGGTCTCCGCGCCGCACGAGACCGAGGAGCTCGTCGAAGGCCGCGAGGAGCTGCGCGACGTACTCGACGGTGTGGCCGCGCTGCCCGACGACCGCCGTGAGGCTCTGATCATGCGCTTCGCCCTGGGGATGGACAACCGCGAGATCGCCCGGGCGCTCGGGCGCTCGGAGGGAGCGACGAAGGTGTTGCTGCACCGCGCGATCAAGCAGCTCGAGGGAGCGCTGGGCGCCCATGGCTGAGCTGAGCGACACCGAGCGCCTGCTGCGCTTCGCGCTCGCGCCGGTCGAGCCGCCCCGCGACCTCGGCGAGCGTCTCGAGCACCGGCTCACCGAGGTGGCCGGCGCCGCCGCCGAGGAGCTGGGCGACTGGGAGCTCGGCGCCATGCGCGATCCCCGCAACTGGGTGCGCCCCGTGGCCGCGGT
>CADCVU010000017.1 GCA_902806245.1 uncultured Solirubrobacterales bacterium | reverse complement strand
GCGAGCGCGCGGCGGGGAAGCGCAAGAAGGTCGTGCTCGGGGTGATCGACGCGCTCAAGCCCGAGATGCTCGACCGCGCGATCACCGAGGGCCGCGCGCCGGTGCTCGCGGCCCTGAGCGAGCGCGGGCTCCACGTGCGCGACTGCGCCGCCGCCTTTCCCTCGCTGACCCCGGTCTGCGCGGCCTCGATCGCCACCGGGCTCTCGGTCGACCAGCACGGAATCCCGTCGACCAACTGGTACCACCGCGGCGAGGAGCGCTACGTCGAGTACGGCTCCTCGTTCTCGGCCTCGCAGGCCCACGGCGTGCGGCGCTCGCTCATCGACACGGTCTACAACATGAACCTCGCGCATCTCACGCGCACGCACAAGACGGTCTTCGAGCACCTCGCCGACGCCGGCCTGCGGACCGCGGGCACGACCTACCTGATCTACCGGGGCCGGACGCGGCATCAGCCGGCCGCCGCCGGCATCTACCCGTGGATCGCTCGGGCCGCGCAGTTCACTTACGGCACGTGGGGGCCGGAGGAGCTGTTCTACGCCGACCTGTTCGCCTCGCGTGACACCGGCTGCACCTCGACGCTGGGGATGCCGGGCCAGCGCGATCAGCACACGGCGTGCGTCGGCGCGCACCTCGTCGAGAACGACCTGTTCGACTTCATGCTCTTCTCGCTGCCCGACAACGACACCTACTCGCACCGGCGCGGCCCCTACGCCCAGGTGACCTCGATCGAGGCCGCCGACCGCGCCCTCGAGCGTCTGGTCCACGTGGCCGGTGGGATCGACGCCTTTCTCGAGGACCACGCGATGATCGTCATGTCCGACCATTCGCAGACGGCGATCGAGGACATGGTCAGCCTGAGCGGCGTCTTCGGCGACCTGCGCGTGCTCGCCCCGGGCGCCGGCGACCCCACCGAAGCCGACATCGCCGTCTGCCCGATCGGTCGTTTCGCGGGCGTCTACGTGCTCGACCCCGAGCGGCGTGAGGAGGTGGCGGCCCGGGCGGCCGGTTTCCTCGTCGACGTCGGCGGCGTCGATCTGTGCGCGCGACTCGAGGGCTCCGAGGCGGTGGTGTGCGGCGCGAGCGGAGAGCTGCGCTTCGCGGCCGGCGGCGAGCTCGTCGACGCGCGCGGCGAGCGCTGGAGCGTGGAGGGGAGTCTCGGGGTGCTCGCCCTGGCCGTCGAAGACGGGCGCGTGCGCAGCCGCACCTACCCCGACGCCCTGCGGCGGCTGTGGCGAGCGCTGCACGCGCGCCACTCCGGCGACGTGATCTGCTCGGCCGCTCCCGGCTACGAGTTCTTCGACTGGGGCGGCTCACACCACACCGGCGGCGGCAGTCACGGCTCGCTGCACCGCCACGACTCGCTCGGAGTCCTGCTGGCCTGCGGGCTCGAGGGCGCCGGCCCGCCGCCCGAGCGCGAGCAGTGGTCGATCGAGGACGTCACCCCGCTCGTGCTCGACCACTTCGGCATCGCGCGCGACGGAGGCGCGGAGGGCGTCGTCTAGCCTGCCCCGATGCTCGACGAGGAGACGCTGACCGCGCCGCCGCCGCCGATGGCGCCGGCGCCGTCCGTGCCCCTCCGCGTGCGGCAGGGGCTGCGCCGCCGCCACAACTGGCTCCAGCTCGTCAAGTTCTGCGCCGTCGGCGGTTCGGGCTACGTGGTCAACCTCGTGGTCTTCACGCTCGCGCTCTCGGCCTTCGGCCTGCACCACCTGATCGCGGCGACGATCGCCTTCGCGGTGGCGGTGGTCAACAACTTCTGGTGGAACCGCCAATGGACGTTCGCCGCGCGCGGCGAGAGCAAGCGCTTCCAGGCGCCGCGCTTCTTCGCGGTGAGCACGGCGGCGTTCGTCGCCCAGGCGGCCATGCTCCAGCTCCTCGTCGTCGGCGCCCTGACTCCCGAGGTCGTGGCTCAGGCGGTCTCCGTGGTGGCGGCGACGCCGCTCAACTTCGTGGGCAACAAGATGTGGAGCTTCGCCGCGGCGCGGGCGCCGGCCTAGGCCCGGCCTACGCCGGCACCAGCAGCTGCTCGATCGAGATCGCCCGGCCGTCCTCGCCCGCCTCGACCACCACGCCATTCAGCCCCGGGTCCTCCTCCGAGGTCCCGAGCTTCTGCGGCATCTGCGTCACGAAGCCCCGTACCGCCGGCTCGCGGTTGGCCCCGATCACGCCGCCGTGCGGCCCGGTCATGCCCACGTCGGTGATGTAGGCGGTTCCGCCCGGTAGAACGCGAGCATCGGCGGTCGGCACATGGGTGTGGGTACCGACGCAAGCGGTCACGCGCCCGGCGAGGTGCCAGCCCATCGCCACCTTCTCGCTCGTGGCCTCGGCGTGGAAGTCAACGAGCACATGGGTGGCGCGGTCGCGGAGCTCGGCGAGGACGGAGTCGACCTCCGAGAACGGCGAGCGCGCGGCACCCATGAAGAGCTGACCCGAGAGGTTGACCACGCCGAGCCTCAACCCGCCGGGACCCTCGACCACGGTGGCTCCACGACCCGGGTTGCCCTTCGGGTAGTTGGCCGGGCGAACGATCCGTGGATCGCGGTCCAGGTAGTCGTAGACCTCGCGGTGCTTCCAGACGTGGTTGCCGAGCGTGATGGCATCGGCGCCGGCGGCGAAGATCTGACCCGCGGTCTTCTCGGTGATGCCGAGGCCTCCGGCGGAGTTCTCTCCGTTGACCACCGCGAAGTCGACCCGGTGGCGCTCGCGCAGCACGGGCAGCAGCAACTCGAGCGCTCGCCGTCCGGGAGAGCCCACCACGTCGCCGACGAACATGAAGCGCACGCCGGCATGTTCTCACTCCTCTACCGTTGGACTGGATGACGCAATCGCCGGCAAGGCCCGGGACGGACGCACCCGCTCCCGGCTCGGCCGCGGCGCCGGTGCTCGAGGCCCGCGGGGTCTCGAAGCGCTACGGAGCGCGCCACGCCGTCCGCGAGGTCTCGCTCACGGCCCGGGCCGGCGAGCTCGTGGCCATCATCGGCCCCAACGGCGCGGGCAAGACCACGCTCCTGTCGATCCTCGCGGGCGAGACCAGGCCGGACGGCGGGACGGTCAGCCGCCCGCCGACGGAGATCGGCTGGGTGCCCCAACAACCGGCGCTCTACGGCCGCCTCACCGTGGCGGAGAACCTGCGGCTGTTCGCGCGCCTCGAACGCTGCGCCGACGTCAGCGCGGCGGTCGAGCGCATGCTCGTCCAGACCGGCCTCGGCGACCGCGCCGCAGACCGCGTCGAGACGCTCTCCGGAGGCAACCGCCAGCGCGTCAACGTGGCCATCGGGCTGCTCTCCGAGCCGGCGGTGCTCCTGCTCGACGAGCCCTCGACGGCGCTCGACCCCGGCCAGCGCGAGCGCCTGTGGGAGTTCCTGCGCGCACTCGTCGAGGGCGGGACGGCGATCGTCTACTCGACCCACAACGTGCAGGAGGCCGAGCGCCACGCCCATCGCGTCGTCGTGCTCGCCGACGGCGAGGTCGTCTACGTCGGCTCGCCGCGCGAGCTCGAGGACACGGTGGGCGCGACCGGACTCGGCTTCGAGGCCGCCTTCGTCGAGTTCCTGCGCCGGCGCGGGCACTAGCTGACCGATGCGCTGGCTGCTGCTCAAGGACCTCCAGATCCTCCGGCGTTCGCCGTTGCTCGTGGCGCTGCTGGTGATCTACCCGATCGTGGTCTCGGTGCTTATCGGCCTCGCCCTCTCCCGCGGGCCGGAGAAGCCGCGGGTGGCCATCGTCAACGAGGTGCCCGCCGGCGGCGAGGTCATCAGCCTCGGCGGCGAGCAGGTCGACACCAAGCAGTACTCCGACCAGCTCTACGCGGCCGTCGACCCGGTCCGGGTCAGCAGCCGCGCGGAGGCCGAGGAGCTCGTCCGCGACGGTGAGGTCCTCGGCGCGCTGATCGTCCCGGCCGACATCACCACGAAGCTTCAGAGTGGGCTCGAGCCGGCGACCATCGAGGTCCTCTACAACGCCGAGGATCCGGTCAAGGCGCAGCTCGTCCAGGACACCATCAAGTCTCAGGTCCAGGACGCGAACGCGGCGCTGACGCGCAAGTTCACCGACGTCGCGCTCGGCTACCTGAACCTGGTGGTCTCGGGCGGCGACTTCTCTTTCCTCGGCCGCTCCTTCGAGGTGCTGGGGCTCGGGCCCGCAGAGCAGGTCCTTCGTCAGGCCCAGGCCAAGGTCCGGCCGAACTCACCCGAGGCGCGCCAGATCCAGCAGGTGATCTCCTTCGCACGACTCGCCCGCGAGAACCTCGACCTCTCCGACGAGGTGCTCTCCTCGGTCGGGCAGCCGATCCGCGTCGACGCGCGCGTGGTCGAGGGCTCGGGCTCGGCTGCGCTGTCCTCGTTCGCGGTCGCGCTGGCGGTGACGGTCTCGCTCATGTTCGTGACGCTCCTGCTGGCCGCCGGGACCCTCGCCCTCGAGCGCGAGGAGAACGCGTTCCGCCGGCTGGTGCGCGGTCTCGTCTCGCGCACGACCCTGCTGGCCGAGAAGGTCGGACTGGCCGCGGCGTGCTCCTCGGTCGTAGCCGTGGTCATGCTCTGCGGGCTCGCCCTCTTCGTCGAGCTCGAGTGGGCCCGCTTCCCGCTGTGGGTGGTGGCGGCGGTCGCCGCCGCGCTCGGCTTCGCGGCCATGGGCGCAGCGATCGGCGCGCTCGCCCGCGAGGTCCGCGCGGCCTCGCTGCTGGCCTTCATGGTCTCGCTGCCGATCGCCTTCCTCGCACTCGTGCCCTCGGGCGCCGTGAGCGGCGCGCTGTACGACGTCACGCAGGCGATCTCGGCGCTGTTCCCGTTCGACCCGGCGCTGGCCGCCGTCGGGGCCGCCCTCGACGGCTCTGGCGGTCTACTCGGTCCGCTCGTCCACCTGCTCGTACTGACCCTCGCCTTCGGGGTCGCGGCACGGCTCGGGCTGCGGCGCTTCGGCTAGGAACGGCGGCGCTACGCGCGCTGCTTCTCGCTGTCCCAGCGCGGGCGCACGAGCAGCTGTCCGAGCAGGACACCGACGGCGGAGAGCACGATCGAGATGACGATCAGCGTGATGCTCTCGACGTCGGCGCCCTCCACGGCGATGTCGAGCACCCCGAAGAAGACCGGGAACAGGACCGCGAGCCAGGCGCCCCCTCGCGCGATCGACCCGAACAGGAGTCCGAGCAGGCCGAAGAGGATCGGTCCGAAGAGCATCGGCCGGGGAGAGTAACGCTACACGCGCCAAGAGGCAAAGTTGAACCGTGGCGTGCGCGCTCGTCGGCTGGCGGCACTTTCCCCGCTGAGAAGCCAAACGCCAATTACACTCAGGTCCGTGGCCTTCCCCGCGACCCGCCTCCGGCGCATGCGTCGCACCGGTGCGCTGCGCGCGCTCGTGCGCGAGACCGAGCTGTCGCCGGCGCATCTGGTGCTGCCGCTGTTCGTGCAGCTCGGCACCGAGGAGCGCACGCCGATCGCCGCCATGCCCGGGGTCGCGCGCCACTCGATCGCGCTCGCCGTCGAGGAGGCCGCGGCAGCGCAGGCTGCGGGCGTCCCGGCGGTGCTCCTGTTCGGCATACCGGCGGACAGGGACGAGCGCGGCTCCGGCGCCTACGACGACGAGGGCGTCGTCCAGCTCGCGGTGCGCGCGGTCAAGGACGCGCACCCGGAGCTGGTCGTGCTCACCGACGTGTGCCTGTGCGGATACACCTCGCACGGCCACTGCGGCGTCGTGCGCCCCGACGGCGAGGTCGACAACGACGCCAGCCTCGAGCTGCTGGCCAAGACCGCGCTCTCGCACGCCGACGCCGGCGCCGACGCGATCGCCCCGAGCGACATGATGGACGGCCGGGTGGGAGCGCTCCGGGCACAGCTCGACGCCGAGGGCCACTCCGGCGTGCCGATCGTCTCCTACGCCGCCAAGTTCGCCTCGGCCTTCTACGGCCCGTTCCGCGAGGCGGCCGGATCGGCCCCGTCCTTCGGCGATCGGCGCTCCTACCAGATGGATCCGGCCAACGCCGACGAGGCCGTGCGCGAGGCGCTGCTGGACGTCGACGAGGGCGCCGACATGGTCATGGTCAAGCCCGCGCTGCCCTACCTCGACGTCATCCGCCGGGTCAAGGAGTCGACCCGCGTGCCCGTGGCCGCGTACAACGTGAGCGGTGAGTACGCGATGATCAAGGCCGCCGCCGCGGCAGGTCTGCTCGACGAGCGGGCCGCGGTGCTCGAAGCGCTGACCGGCATCCGCCGCGCTGGCGCCGACGTCATCGTCACCTACCACGCCCGCGAGGTCGCCCAATGGCTCAACTGACCGCCACGCCCAAGACCCGCTCGCGCCGGGACGGTGCCGCGATCGCCCTCGACGAGCTCGACAAGCGCCTGCTCAACCTCCTCCAGGGCAGCTTTCCGCTCGAGCCGCGGCCCTACCTGCGCGTGGCCGAGCTCGCGGAGGTGAGCGAGGACGAGGTGTTGCGCCGTACCCAGCGCCTGCTCGACGAGCGCATCATCCGGCAGGTCACCCCGATCTTCGACACCCGCGTGCTCGGCTACAAGTCGATGCTCGTCGCGGCTCGAGTCG
>CADCVU010000016.1 GCA_902806245.1 uncultured Solirubrobacterales bacterium | reverse complement strand
TGCCTGGCCCTCAGTGCGCTGCGCTCGTTCAGGGTCGGGGCGCGGGTCGGCGTCTTCGGCTTTCCGCTCGCTCAGCTCGTGGTCGACCCCGTCGAGGAGGTGGCCGCGACCGGCGCGCTCATGACTCTGATCGGCCTGCTGTACCTGGTCGAGCGCCTACCCCGGCGCCTGCGGGCCCTGCGCGCTTCCCAGGCCGGCTAGTCCGCGCCCTCCGCCACCGCGTCCGCGTGCGAGCGACCGCCTCGTCCGCCACGCCGGCGCCGGCGCCGGGCCGAGCGGTCCTCATCCTTCTCGTCGCGAGGTTCTGAGTCGCCGACCGGGCGCTCGACATCGACGAGCGAGGCATCGGCGGAGGTCCTTCCGATGCGCTCGATGCGCACGAGCCGCTTGTTGCCGATCAACCGACCTGCCCCGGTGACCGAGACGATGTAGCCGTCGATCTTGGCCACGGCGTCGTCCTCGTTGTACATGTGGGGCTCCTCGATCGAGACGAGGACCTCGTGCCCGACCTGGAACGGGAGCGCTCGCTCCTCGACCTCGCCTCGGGCACCCTCGAGCATGACCTCGAAGTGGTCGATCGGCAGGGACTCCGAGCCCTCGAAGTGGAAGTGGCGGTCGAGCTCCTGCTCGAGCTCGATCAGCGGCGGGGTCCCCGGACCGCCGAGCAGCGTGGTGGCCACGGCGGGGTGAGCCTGGATCAGGAAGGCCTCGGGATCGGGGCGCTCGGCCGCGAGCTCGCGCAGCCGGCGCTCGACGTCGAGGGCGACCGTCTCCTCGGAGAGCACGACGCCCTCGCCCTCGCAGGTCGGGCACGTCTTCGTGAGGATCTCGCGCACGCCCTCGGTCACGTTCTGACGGGTCATCTCGACCAGCCCGAGCGGCGAGATCTCGACCACGTAGGTCTTCGTGCGGTCCTCGTCGAGCGCCTTGCGGAGCACCTTGAGGACGTCGTCGCGATTGCGGGCCCGGGCCATGTCGATGAAGTCGATGACGATGATCCCGCCGATGTCGCGCAGGCGCAGCTGGCGCACGACCTCGTCGGCGGCCTCGAGGTTGGTCTTGGTGATGGTGTCCTCGAGGCGAGCCCCGCGCCCGCGCCCGGTGAACGAGCCCGAGTTGACGTCGATGACCGTCATCGCCTCGGCGTAGTCGATGATCAGGTAGCCGCCCGACGGGAGGTCCACGCGGCGGTTGAGCGTCGAGGCCACCGCCGCCTCGACGCCGAAGCGCTCGAGCAGGGACTCCTCGTCGCGGTGGAGCTCGACCCGGTCGACGAGCTCGGGCGCGGTGCGGGTGAAGAACGAGACGAGGCGGTGGTGCTGGTCCTCGTCGTCGACCACGGCCCGCTCGAACTGGGCCGAGAAGATGTCGCGGACCACGCGCACCGCGAGGTCGGCCTCCTGGAAGACCATCGACGGGGCGGCCGACTCCTGGGTGCGGCGCTCGAGGATCTCGTGCAGCTTGTGCAGGTAGCGGATCTCGCGCTCGAGGTCCTCGCGCGTGGCCCCGTGGGCGGCCGTGCGGACGATCGCCCCGCCCTCGCCGATGTCGAGGTTCTTGGCCGCCTTGCGCAACCGCTCGCGCTCCTTGTCCTCGAGCCGGCGCGAGACCCCCACGCCCTCGCCGTTGGGCACGTAGACCAGGTAGCGCCCGGCGATCGAGAGCTCCATGGTCAGGCGCGCGCCCTTGGTCTTGAGCGGGTCCTTGACCACCTGGACGAGGATCTCCTGGCCGGGCTTCAGGAGCTGGGCGATCTTCTGGCCCTTGCCGCCTCCGCCCCGGCCGCGGCGCTGGACCTCCACGCCGGGCATGACGATGTCGTCGACGTGCAGGAACCCGTTCTTCTCGAGCCCGATGTCCACGAACGCCGCCTCGAGCCCGGGCAGCGCGTTGTCGACGCGACCCTTGTAGATGTTCCCGACGATCGAGCGGTGCCCTCGACGCTCGACGTAGATCTCGGCGGGACGCCAGGACCCGCTGCCCGCGGGGCCGTTCTCCCCGCCGGTCTGGCTGCCTCGGCCGCGTCCGCGACCCCTTCCAGAGCGGCGGCGTCCGCCGCCCTGCGGCTCGCCGCTACCCGAGTCGGCCGCGGGGGCGGCCTGCGGCTCCCCCTCCGCCTCGAGGATGGCGACTCTGGATTCGCCGCGGTCCACCGCGACGAGCACTTGTTTTCTCACTGAAGGTTCTCATCTCCTAAGGCCGCCTACGCGGCAGACAGCTCGCGCGTCTTGGCCAGCTCCGTGGAGCGCGCCTGAGCGCTCACCGACTGGAGCAGGCCGATCGCGAGGAAGGTCACCAACACCGAAGAGCCGCCGTAGCTCATGAGCGGCAGGGGCACGCCGGTGATGGGCATGATCCCGATGGTCATGCCGATGTTGACGAAGACCTGGAACATCAGCATCGCAGTGACGCCGCCGGCGACCAATGCGCCGTAGAGGTTCTTCGCCGAGGTCAAGATTCGAAGCGCTCGCCATAGCAAGAGCGCGTACAACGAAAGTACCAGCCCGGCGCCGAGGAAGCCGAACTGCTCCCCGACGACCGAGAACACGAAGTCCGTGTGGTGCTCGGGCAGGAAGTCGAGCCGCGTCTGCGTCGCGCCTTCGGGGCCGCGGCCGGTCTTCTGGCCGGCACCGATGGCGGTGATCGACTGCTGCAGCTGGTAGCCCTGGGCCTGAGGATCGTTGGTCGGGTTGACGAACGCGGTGAGACGGGCGACCTGGTAGGGCTTGAGCAGCTCGACTCCGACGGCCGGCAGGGCGAGCAGGACGATCACCGCCGAGGCGGCGGCCATCCCCCCGAGTGCGGCCATGTGCGTCCATTTTGTTCCGGCCACGAAGAGCAGGACCGCGGTGATGGCGACGTAGACGAGAGCACTACCGAGGTCGGGCTCCGCCATGACCAGCAGGGCCGGCACGAGCGCGAGCACGACGATGTGGCCGGTCGTGGCCCGGTCTCCGAGCCGCCGGACGCGATCGACGATGAACGCCGACAGAGCGAGGATCAGCAGGACCTTGCCTAGCTCGGAGGGCTGGAAGCGAAAGAACGGCAGCTCGATCCAGCGCCGCGAGCCCTTCGCGGCCACGCCGATGAGCAGGACCAGGACGATCGAGCCGATCATGGCGGCGTAGATGGCCCGTTGACGCTCCCGCAGGCGCGCGACGTCGATGCGCGAGGCGGCGAGCATCAGCCCGACTCCGACGACGCCGTAGATGGCCTGGCGGATCACGTAGTAGAGCGGTTGGCCCGGAACATCGTCCTGGGTGGCCATGGTCAGGATGTAGACGCTGACGCAGATCAGCCCGATGGCGGCCGCGAACAGCGCGAGGTCGAGCCCTCCGACGAGGCCCGCGCGGGTGCTGCGAGCGTCGCTCGAGGCCTGTTTGACGGGGCTTGCGTACATGATCGGCCCACCCTAGCGACGCCTGGGGCGTCGCGGCCACGAGCTCGACGGCCCGTGGGTCAGAACGTGCGGCTGTCGCCCTTGACGACCTTCTTGTCCTGCCCGCGGACGTCGAACAGGGCGGCCAGGATGCGCCGGGCGGCCGGAGCCGCGGTCTCGGCACCGAAGCCACCGGCCTCGTCGGTCACGGCCACGACGTAGCGCGGATTCGGGTAGGGAGCGAGCGCCAGGTACCAGGACTGATCGGGTCGTCCCAGCCCCTTCTCCGCCGTTCCGGTCTTGCCGGCGATGGGAATGGGAAAGCCCTTGAAGACGTCGGCAGAGGTGCCGCCCGGCGAGCTCGCGGCCTGCCGGAGGCCCTGGAGGATGGCGTCGCGGTGCTCGGGTTCGACCTTGACGCGGCGCCGGCCCGGGGCGGGGAACTCCTGGAGCACCCGTCCATCGCCGTCCTCGACCCGCTTGCCGAGATGCGGGGTGACGACCCGCCCTCCGTTGGCGATCGCCGCGTAGGCGACCGCCATCTGCAGCGGATTGGTCTGGAGATCGCCCTGGCCGACAGACAGGTTGATGTTGTCGCCGGCCGACCAGGGTCGCCCATCCCCGATCCCCTCCCGGTTGGCCTTCGCGCGCCACTTCGGCGAGGGCACGAGTCCCGGCAGCTCTCCGGGGAGGTCGATCCCGGTCTTGCGGCCGATCCCCAGCCGCCGCGCCCAGCGCTGGAGGCCGAGCCCGTCGCCCTCGCCGTTGGCCTCGAGCCCGAGCTTGTAGAAGAAGACGTCGCTCGAGACCGACAGCGCCTGGCGCAGCGAGATCACGCCGTTGACCGCCTCACCGGCGTTCTTGAACACCGTGCCGCCCACGTTCAGCGAGCCCGGGTCCGAGATCGGCGTCTCGGGGTCGATCAAACCGCCCTCGAGGCCGGCGGTGGCGGTGATCAGCTTGAAGGTCGAGGCGGCCGGATACAGACCCTGTATCGCGCGGTTGGCCAGCGGGTTGCCGTTCAGGGGGTCGCTCAGACGGTCGTAGTCCGACTGCTTGATGGTCTTGGCGAACAGGTTCGGGTCGAACGACGGGGTCGAGCCGAGCGCCCGCACCTCGCCGTCCTTGACGTCCATGACCACAAAGGCGCCGCGCCGGCCCTCGCCGAGCGCCTCCTGAGCGGTGCGCTGGACGTCGAGGTCGACGCCGAGGCGCAGCTGGCGCCCCGCGCGCGGCTGCTTGGCCGAGAGCGAGCCGGTGAGAGCGCCCATGGCGTCGACCTGGACGCGCGTGGCACCGTTGCGCCCGCGCAGGTAGCGGTCGTAGGTCGCCTCGACCCCCGACTGCCCGACCCGGTCGCCCTGCTCGGCGCCGCGGTAGTCCTTGCCGTCGAGCTGCTCCTCGTTGATCTCGCCGACGGTGCCGAACAGGTGCGCGCCGACCTCGTCGTAGGGATAGCGGCGCAGGAAGACGCGCTCGACGGTGACGCCCGGGAAGTCCTCGCCGTTCTCCATCAGGTACTGGACGACGGGCAGGTCGACGTCCTGCTTGACCGTCGCGGTCGAGAAGGGGACGGCGGCCAGCTGCTCGCCGACGTCGTCGCGGATCC
>CADCVU010000015.1 GCA_902806245.1 uncultured Solirubrobacterales bacterium | reverse complement strand
CCGGACACCGAAGGGCAGGGTGGTCGGTAACGCCGACCCGGGGAAACCCGCGGGAAAGTGCCACAGAAAGGAAACCGCCTAAGTGGCGGGGCTGCACGTGCGCCCCGTCGCCGGCAAGGGTGAAAAGGTGCGGTAAGGGCGCACCGGCGGCGCGGTGACGCGCCGGCCAGGCAAACCCCACCCGGTGCAAGGCCAAGCAGGGGCGAAGACGCTGCCCGCCGAGTCCCAGGTAGGCCGCAGGGCCGCTCAGCGGCCCGCCGCGCGGAGCGCGGCAGATGGATGGTTGCTCACGACAGGATCCGGCTTACCGGCGAGCTAAGGGAGGGGCCCCGTCCGCGGGGCCCCTTCTACTCTGCGTCTCCTGCTCCCGCCCCGATAGCATCTGACGGCCCGGCCGCCTCTCCTACTCTCCCGCTCTATATGTCTGCTGCGCTTCGACCAAGGGCCGCTGGCCTCTACGACCCTCAATTCGAGCACGATGCGTGTGGCATCGGCGCGGTTGCCGATCTCTCGAACGAGGCGACCCACACGACCGTGGTCAGGGCGCTCGACGTGCTCGATCGCCTCGAGCACCGCGGCGCCACCGGCGCTGAGATCGATACCGGCGACGGTGCCGGCATCCTGCTTCAGCTCCCCGACGCCTTTCTGCGCTCGGTCGTCGACTTCGAGCTCCCCGAGCGCGGTCTCTATGGGGTGGGCGTGCTCTTCCTGCCCGCCGAACCGGACCGTCGCGCCGAGCTCGAACGCCTGATCGAGGAGACCATCGAAGTCGAGGGCCAGCGCCTGCTCGGCTGGCGCGACGTCCCGGTCGACCCCTCGGTCCCCGGCCCGACCGCGCGCGCCGTCGCGCCGGTCATCCGCCACGTCTTCGTCGGCGCGGCCGCGGCTCTGGGCTCCGACCGCGACGCCTTCGAGCGCAAGCTCTACGTCATCCGCCGGGTCGTCGAGCGCTCGGACCCCGAGCACGACCTGGCCATCCCCTCGTTCTCGAGTCGCACCCTCAACTACAAGGGGATGCTGACCTCGCCGCAGCTGCGGCGCTACTTCCTCGACCTGGCCGACGAGCGCATGACCACCGCGCTCGCCCTGGTGCACTCGCGCTTCTCCACCAACACGTTCCCGAGCTGGGAGCTCGCCCACCCCTACCGCTACATCGCCCACAACGGCGAGATCAACACGCTGCGCGGCAACGTCAACTGGATGCGCGCACGCGAGTCGCAGCTCCAGAGCGAGCTGTTCGGTGACGACCTCGAGAAGGTCGCGCCGGTCGTCCGCGCGGGTGGCTCGGACTCGGCCACCTTCGACAACGTGCTCGAGCTGCTCACGCTCGCCGGGCGCTCGCTGCCCCACTCGCTGATGATGAT
Source organism: uncultured Solirubrobacterales bacterium (assembly GCA_902806245.1). Lineage (GTDB taxonomy): Bacteria > Actinomycetota > Thermoleophilia > Solirubrobacterales > Thermoleophilaceae > JACCUC01. The sequence continues at coordinate 2,492 of CADCVU010000015.1, read as the reverse complement.
GGTCCCCGAGGCCTGGGAGCGCAATCCCGACATGGGCCAGGAGGAGCGCGACTTCTACGCCTACCACTCGTGCCTCATGGAGCCGTGGGACGGTCCGGCGTCGGTCGTCTTCACCGACGGCGTCCAGCTCGGCGCCACGCTCGACCGCAACGGCCTGCGTCCCGGGCGCTGGCAGCTCACCCGCGACGGGATCGTCGTGCTGGCCTCGGAGACCGGCGTGCTCGAGGCTCCGCCCGAGGAGATCGTCACCAAGGGGCGCCTCCAGCCCGGGAACATGTTCCTCGTCGACCTCGAGCGCGGACGCATCGTCGAGGACGAGGAGGTTCGCCACGAGGTCGCCTCGCGGCGCCCCTACGGGAACTGGCACCGCGAGAACTCGGTCCACCTCGACGATCTGCCCGACCGGGCGCCGCGCCAGATCGCCACCGCGCCGCTGCGAACCCGCCAGCTGCTGTTCGGCTACTCGCAGGAGGACCTGAGGATCACGCTCGCGCGCATGGGCGGCGCGGGCGAGGAGCCGATCGGGTCGATGGGCAACGACTTCGCGCTCGCCGTGCTGTCCGACCGCGAGCCGCCGCTCTACTCCTACTTCAAGCAGCTCTTCGCCCAGGTCACGAACCCGCCGATCGACCCGATCCGCGAGGACATCGTGATGTCCCTGACCACGGGCGTCGGTCCCCAGCGCAACCTCCTGGCCGAGACGCCCGAGCACGCACATCAGCTCGCCATCGGGCAGCCGCTGCTCACCAGCGGGGAGCTCGAGAAGCTGCGCCAGGTCGACCACCACGTCTTCAACGCCGAGACCATCGACGCGACCTGGCCTCTGAGCGAGGGCGTCGCGGGGCTCGAGGCGGCGATGGACCGCCTCTGCCGCGAGAGCTCCGAGTGCCTCGCGGCCGGGCGCAACATCCTCATCCTCTCCGACCGCGCCGCCGGCTTCGACCGCGTGCCGATACCGGCGCTGCTCGCGGTGGCCGGGGTCCACCACCACCTCGTCCGCGACGGCACGCGCCTGCAGACCGGCCTCCTGGTCGAGTCGGGTGAGCCGCGCGAGATCCATCACATCGCCTGCCTGCTCGGCTACGGCGCCTCCGCCGTCAACCCCTACCTCGCCTTTGAGACCCTGCACGACATGCTCGACTCGGGCCTGCTGCCCGGCGTCGCGGGCGCCGACGTGGCCGAGCGCAACATGGTCAAGGCGGTCGGCAAGGGGCTGCTGAAGACGATCTCGAAGATGGGCATCTCGACCATCGCCAGCTACTCGGGCGCCCAGATCTTCGAGGCCGTCGGGCTCGAGGAGGGCCTGATCCGCCGCTACTTCACGGGCACGACCTCGCGGATCGGCGGGATCGGGCTCGAGGTTCTCGCCCGCGAGGCCCTGATCCGCCATGAGCGCGCCTTTCCGCGCCGCGGCGCGGACGCGATCCCCTCCGAGGAGGCCGCCCGCAACGGCCAGGCCGTCGCGCCGCGCATCGACCCCGAGCCGGGGGCCGCGGAGGTTCCGCTCGAGGCTCCGAACGGGTCCGCCGCGAGCCCCCCGGCCGAGTTCCGCGGCGGCGCGGCGTCCGAGACGGAGACCACCGCGGAGGAGGCCGACGACGCCAAGCGCGAGATGAGCTCCGGCCACGCCCGGACCGGCGGGGTGATCGGCACGGGTGCCCCCGAGAGCCCGGGCGGCGCGGCGGCGATCCCGGCGGCCACACGGCTGCCCGTCGGCGGTCTGCAGGCCTGGCGCCGCGACGGAGAGCGCCACCAGTGGAACCCCGAGACCATCGCCACCATCCAGCACGCCGTGCGCTACGGCGGTACTCCCGCCTACGAGCAGTTCTCGCGCATGGTCAACGACGAGTCGAAGCGCCGCGCGACCCTGCGCGGACTGCTCAAGCTGAACGAGGTTCCCGAGCCGATCCCCCTCGACGAGGTCGAGCCCGCCTCCGAGATCGTCAAGCGCTTCGCCACCGGCGCGATGTCGCTCGGCTCGCTCTCGGCCGAGTCCCACGAGACGCTGGCCATCGCCATGAACCGCCTCGGCGGGAAGTCGAACACCGGCGAGGGCGGGGAGGACCCGCGCCGCTACACCCGCGACCCCAACGGCGACTCGCGCCGCTCGGCCATCAAGCAGGTCGCCTCCGGGCGCTTCGGCGTGACCATCCACTACCTGGTCAACGCCGACGACCTCCAGATCAAGATGGCCCAGGGCGCGAAGCCCGGCGAGGGCGGTCAGCTCCCCGGCCACAAGGTCGATCCCTACATCGCCAAGATCCGCTCCTCGACCCCGGGCGTGGGCCTGATCTCCCCGCCCCCGCACCACGACATCTACTCGATCGAGGATCTCAAGCAACTGATCTTCGACCTGCGCTGCGCCAACCCGGCTGCGCGCGTCAGCGTCAAGCTCGTGTCCGAGGTCGGCGTCGGCACCGTCGCGGCCGGCGTGGCCAAGGCGAACTCCGACCACGTGACCATCGCCGGCCACGACGGCGGCACCGGGGCCT
>CADCVU010000014.1 GCA_902806245.1 uncultured Solirubrobacterales bacterium | reverse complement strand
GTCGAGGCCAGGCTGCGGGTCGCGCGGCTCGGGCGCTCGAGCGTGCGCTACGAGATCGGGTTGTTCCGCGCCGGTGAGGGGGGTCCCGCCGCCACCGGCTGGTTCGTGCACGTCTTCGTCGAGCGCCAGAGCCGCCGGCCTGCGGAGATCCCCGCGCCGCTGCGCTCCGCGCTCGAGCGGCTCGCCGTCCCCGAGAGCGCGGCGACGTGAGCGTGCGCGGCGCCGTGCTGCGCGAGATGGGCCTGGCGCCGCCGTACGCGACCTCGCGCCCGCTCGAGCTCGTCGAGCTCGGTCTCGACGGGCCGGGACCGGGCGAGCTGCGGGTGCGCGTCCGCGCCGCCGGCCTGTGTCACTCCGACCTGTCGGTGGTCGATGGCTCGCGCCCCCGGCCGATGCCCATGGTCCTCGGGCACGAGGCCGCGGGCGAGGTGCTCGAGGTCGGCGAGGGCGCTACGAGCTTCGCCTCCGGCGATCAGGTTGTGCTCGCGTTCGTGCCCGCGTGCGGGAGCTGCGGTCCGTGTCGGGTCGGGCGGCCCGCGCTGTGCGAGCCCGGAGCCGCCTCGAACCTGGCCGGGACGCTGCTCTCGGGCGCGGTGCGCTGGCAGCCCGACGGCGGCGGCGAAGTGCTCCATCACCATCTCGGGGTCTCGGCCTTCGCCGAGGAGATCGTCGTGTCCGCCCGCTCAGCGGTTCGCGTCGACCCCGACGTTGCGCCGGACATCGCCGCCCTCTTCGGCTGCGCCGTCCTGACCGGCGTGGGCGCCGTGGTCAACACCGCCGGCGTGCGGCTCGGCCAGAGCGTCGCCGTGTTCGGGCTCGGCGGCGTCGGGCTGGCGGCGGTGCTCGGGGCGGTCGCGGCGGGAGCCGATCCGGTGGTCGCGGTCGACCGCGTGCCCGAGAAGCTCGAGCTCGCGCGCTCGCTCGGGGCCACGGTGGCCGTCGAGGCGTCGGAGGATGCCGTGGCCGCCGTCCGCGCCGCCACCGCCGGCGGCGCCGATCACGCCATCGAGACCGTCGGCCACGAGGGCGTCCTGGCCGAGGCCTACGCGGCGACCCGCCGCGGCGGCGCCACGGTCACCGTCGGGCTGCCTCACCCCGAGCGGATGCTCTCCATCCCCGCGGTCTCGCTCGTGGCCGAGGAGCGCACGCTGCGCGGCTCCTACCTCGGCTCGTGCGTGCCCGAGCGCGATATTCCGCGCCTCGTGGCCCTGTATCGCGCCGGGCGACTCCCGGTCGACCGGCTCGTGACCCATCGGCTCGGGCTCGAGGAGCTCGACGAGGGCCTCGACCGGCTGGCGCGCGGCGAGGCGGTGCGCCAGGTCGTCGTGCTGGACTGAGCGCACGCTCAGTCCGAGGCCGCGCCCTCCCCCCGCGCCCAGCTCGTCGAAGGTCAGCCGGCTCGGGGCTCGAACCTCGTCGCTCCCACGGGCGGGCGCGAGCTCGCGGCTCGCCTCGGCGCGCACGGTCAACTCCGGGCTCTTCGCTCGGTCCGGCACTCGGTCCGCCCTCGTCTCCTTCAGGCGTTGGCCTGCGACAGCAGCCACAGCGCGAGCGTGGTGAAGCCGACCATGATCCCGAGCATCCAATACTGCGAGCGCACGGCGAGCCGCGAGTCGTCGTAGAGCACAAGCGCGCGGTCGTGGGCCACGGCCAGCGCGGTGACGTGGCCGACGACGACGAGCGCGACCTGGAGGTACCAGACCAGGTCCGCGCCGAGGACCGTGTAATCGATCTGCGTCCCCGCCGTCCCGAACAGGTCGGCGCCGTTGCCGAAGGGGTCCGAGATCAGCGCACCGATGGCCTGGCCCTGGAAGACGACCAGGGTCAGGTAGTGCGCGGCCACGTAGACCAGGGCGATCGGCACGAGTGAGTGCACGAAGGCGCGAGCCAGGCGCTCGGCCGTGAAGCCGCCGCCGACGCTGCGGGCCCCGGCCACCGCGAGCTTGTAGAAGCCGTAGACGAGCGCGACCGCGAGCAGCATCCCGAGCGTGTAGACGATCCCCAGTCCGATCGAGGGCGACAGCCCGATGCCGTCGAGCGTGCGCGTGAGCGGAAGCGCGGTCCCGAGCCAGAGCTGACCCTCCGAGGCGCCGTCGAAGGTGACCGTCCCGACCATGACGGCCACCAGCGCGACCGTACCCGGCAGAGGCTCGAGCTGGGCCAGTCCGGAGAGCGGCCGGCGCACGCCGATCTCGTCGCCGCGGCGCTCGAACGGCGACATGCGCGAGAACAGGTTGAAGTAGGCCGAGAACGCCTCCGCGCGGTCGATCCACGGCCCGACCCCGTAGACCGCCATGCCGACGAAGACCACCGCCGAGTACGCGCAGGTGGCGATTGCCACGGTGCGCGGGAGGTCGCCGTCCTGGAGCACGAGCTCGAGCCACGCGAAGACCAGGATCCCCACCGCCGCCGGCCAGCGGCCGAGGCCCGCCGGGTACTCCTTGGGGGGCGGCAGCGGCTCGCCGGCGAGGCTGCCCGAGGCCCAGTCCACGGTGCGGCCGATGGCCCGCCACGGGTTGAAGGCGCGGAACACGTCGCCGAAGATCACGCTCAACGGCACGAGCCCCACCCAGAAGATCACGTAGACGAAGGTGGTGGCGAAGTTCGAGCTCGGTATCTGCTGTCCGAGCAGGCCGGCGGCCACCGTGAAGAGGAGCAGGAAGACGCCGATCCCGCCGCACGCGACCTCGACCGGCCGGCTGGCCAGAGCGCGGCCGATTCCCCCGGGCAGCGGCCGCCAGTGCTCGCGCTCGAGCTTCGGCTTCGGCCACAGCGCGGCGAGGGCGACAAAGGAGACGATCAGGACGAGCGCCGCCGCCCAGGCGAAGAGCCAGTCCGGGATCGGGATGTCCGAGCGGGCGGCCACGCCGTGCGCATTCGCCGTGGCCGGCGCGGCGAGGGCGACGAGCGCCCCCACCGCCACCGGCTTCGCGGCGCGACTCACGGATTGACCCGCAGCTCGGCGACCGGGGTCGCCGTGTCGTGGTTCTCGATCTCGAAGATCCCCTCGATGTCGGCCTCGAAGCGCATGCGCACCGGCTTGCCGGCCTTGAGGTCGACGTACTCGTCGTAGCCGTGGATGTGAATCTCGCCGGGCTGGTCCGAGCGGAACTCGATTCGGGCCGTGTCGCCCTGCTCGAGCGAGATCTCCTGCGGCCCCCCGACGGGCTCGCCGCCGCGCAGCCGGACGGTCGTGTAAGCGATCGGCTCGGCCGCCGCGCGCGAGGGCCTCTCGTTCTTCGCCCCGGTCGTGCTCGTGGTGCCGGTCGTCGCCCGGCGGTCGGCGGTGTTGGAATCGTCGCTGTCGGGACGCAGCGCGACGAAGGCCACCACCGCGACGAGCACGGCCAGCGCGAGTGCGCCGATGCGTTGTCTCCTGGTCATGCGATCTACCTCCTGCTCGTGGTTCGCGGGTCCACCCGACCCCGCGCGTCTCGTCGGGCCGACGGCCCACAAGGGACCGGCGCGACGTGCTCAGCTCAGGCGCAGGCGAGCGGCGGAGCACGACCCGCCAGATGGCGGGCGAGAACCTGGAGGTGACCGACGCAGTCAACGGCGCGGGGGCGCGCGGGGGTCGTGCACGCACGAGGGCGACGGAGCGCGTGCGCGCGACGGCGAGCGAGGGCGACGACCACCTCGGCCCCGCGCACGAGGCAGGCGACGAGCAGGCCGAGCGCAACCGCGATCACCAGCGCGAACCAGCCGTGGTGCGAGGTGACGGCGTGCACCACGCCCGGGTGCCCGGCCGCGAGCATCCCTTCGAGGCCCTCCTGAAGGAGATAGGTGCTCGCCAGCGCCGCGCTCGACCAGAGCCAGCGGCGTCCCAGCGAGACGGGGGCACGCCGCGCGCTAGCGAGACGGTCGCGGCGCGCCCCGCCGACCTCGCCGAGCAGGCGAACGACCGCAATGCCGGTGAGCACCGATACGAGCGCGATCGCCCACGAGAGGTACGCGTGGCCGTGCGCAGCGAGCGCCGCGTCGGACCCGGCGCCGAAGCTCACCCGATACTGAAGCTCGTGCAGGACCAGCGCCCCGGCGCCGAGCAGTGCGCTGCATCGCAGCATCGAACCGCCGTTGAACACGCCCTGAGTATGGCGATCGCCGTCCCGTACGCCGACCTCGCGGCGCTCCCCGGTCACGCGCCCGTGTCGGTGCCGCGCCGTCGCCCGCTCAGCTCGGACGCACACCCGCCGGCGCGGAGCCGAGGAAGTCGAGCAGGAGCTCGTTCAGCCGACCGGAGGCGTCGAGCGGAATCCAGTGGCCGGCTCCCTCGATGCGCTCGTAGCGCCACGGCCCGCTCACGCTGTCGGCGGAGTCGGTCATCTGCTGCTCGGCCAGAGCGAGATCCTCGGTGCTCCAGAGGCCCATGGTCGGGCACTCGATCGCCGGCAGCCCCGACCCGACCCCACCGGCGAACGACTCGGCGCTCACGCTCGCGCGGTACCAGTTGAGCCCCGCGGTTAGCCGCCCGGGCCGTGAGAGGTCCTCGACGTAGCGCTCGACGTCCTCGGCCTCGCCGATCCACTCGCGGAGGAAGCGCCAGTCGTCGCGGGAGAGGATGTCCTCGGCCTCGGGCCAGGCGAAGAGCAACATGTACCAGGAGAGCGCGCGCTGGTGCATCGTCCCCGGGAAGGTCGCGGGATGGCCGACCGAGAGGGCGACGAGCCGCTCGACGCGCTCGGGCTGGAGCGCGGCCAGGCCCCAGGCCGCGGCCGCGCCCCAGTCGTGCCCGACCACGTTGGTGCGCTCGACCCCGAGCGCGTCGAGGAGCGCGACGACGTCGGTCAGGACGATCGGCAGTCCGTAGGCCTCGACGCCCTCCGGCGCGTCGGAGCGCCCGAAGCCACGCAGGTCCGGGGCGATCACGCGGTAGCCCGCCGTGAGCAGGGCGGGGATCTGGCGTCGCCACAGCCGGGCGGAGTCCGGGAAGCCGTGCAGGAGCAGCACCGCCTCTCCCTCGCCCGCGTCGACCACGCTCAGCTCGATGTCACCGACCCGCACGCGGGTGGCCTCGAGCTCCATGGCGGGCGCGCCGGAGCGGCTCTCGGAGGCGGCCATCGACGGCAGCCTAGTAGCGTGCCGCGCCCACCCGAGGAGGAAGGACAGAGGAACATGCTCACGCTCACCGGCATCGACGAGGTCAGGGGCCACGTCGGCGAGGAGCTCGGGGTCTCGGACTGGCACGAGGTCACCCAGGAGAAGATCAACGACTTCGCCGACGCGACCGGGGATCACCAGTGGATCCACGTCGACGTCGAGCGCGCGAAGGACACTCCCTTCGGCGGCACGATCGCCCACGGTTACTACACGCTGTCGCTCGCTCCCGCCTTTTCGTATGCCCTGTTCACCTTCGAGGGCTTCGCCTTCGTCATGAACTACGGGCTCAACAAGGTCCGCTTCCCGGCCCCGCTTCCCGTTGGCAGCAAGGTCCGCATGCGCGCGAAGCTGACCTCGGTGGACGACGTCTCGGGTGGCGCGCAGCTCACAACCGAGCTGACCTTCGAGCGCGAGGGCGAGGACAAGCCGGTCTGCGTGGCCGAGTCGCTCATGCGCGTCTTCAGCGGTTAGCCCACGCGTGCGCGCTCTTCGCGTCACCGCGCTGGACGGCCCCAAGGCGCTCGAGCTCGGCGACGCGCCCGAGCCCGAGGCCGGCGACGGGATCCTCATCGACGTCGAGGCGGCGGGCGTGGCCTTTCCGGATCTCCTGCTCACCCGCGGTGAGTACCAGTTGAAGCCCGACCCGCCGTTCGTACCCGGCGCCGAGGTCGCGGGGACGGTTCGCTCCGCCGGCGAGGGCACCGGCTTCTCGACGGGCGACCGGGTCATGGCGGTGACCCTGCTGAACGGCTTCGCCGAGCGTGCGTCGTCGCCGGCGCACCTGACCTTTCCCATCCCCGAGAGCTTCTCGACCGAGCAGGCCGCGGGATTCGTCCTCAACTACCACACCGCGCACTTCGCCCTGCGCCATCGCGGCCGCCTGCGCCAGGGCGAGACCGTGCTCGTGCACGGCGCCGCGGGCGGGGTGGGCACGGCGACGATCCAGGTGGCCAAGGGCTCGGGCGCGCGGGTGATCGCCGTGGTCTCGAGCGACGCCAAGGAGGATGTCGCGCGCCGCGCCGGCGCCGACGAGGTCGTGCGCTCCGACGGCGACTGGCGCGGCGAGGTCAAGCAGCTCACCGACGGGCGCGGCGTCGACGTGCTCATGGATCCCGTCGGCGGAGATCGCTTCGCCGACAGCCTGCGCTCGCTCGCTCCCGAGGGACGCCTGCTGGTGGTCGGCTTCGCCGAGGGCGACATCCCCACGGTCTCGGTCAACCGCCTGCTCCTGCGCAACGTCGACCTCGTCGGCGTGGCCTGGGGCGCCTTTGTGATGGACAAGCCCGATCTCTGCCGCGAGATCGCCGAGGACCTCGAGCGCATGGCCGCCGCCGGCGCCGTCGACCCGATCGTCGACGACGTCTATCCGCTCGAGGACGGCGCACGGGCGGTCAGGCAACTCGACGAGCGCGGCGCGCTCGGAAAGATCGTCCTGCGCGTCGCG
>CADCVU010000013.1 GCA_902806245.1 uncultured Solirubrobacterales bacterium | reverse complement strand
GTCGCGCAGCTCGTTGATCTCGGCGGTGTTCTCGTCGGTCTCGCCGAGCTCGTCCTGGATCGCCTTGAGCTGCTGGCGCAGGAAGTACTCGCGCTGGCCCTTCTCCATCTCCCCCTGGACCTGCGACTGGATCCGCGAGCCGATCGAGATCAGCTCCTGCTCGTGGGCCAGGGTCTCGGCCAGGCGGCGCAGGCGCACGGTCACGTCGCGCTCCTCGAGCAGCGACTGCTTCTGCTCGGTGTCGATCCGCAGTGCGCCGGCGATCAGGTAGCCGAGCTCGGACGGATCGTCGACGTTGGCCACCGCCATCTGGAGCTCGTCCGGGAGGTAGGGGACGGCCTCGATGACCTGCGAGAACGTCGACTGAAGGTTGCGCACGAGCGCCTCGAGCTCGGTGGAGGGATCGAGCACGTCGGGCTCGGACTCGATCCGCGCGATCAGGTAGGGCTCGGTGGCGGTGAACTCGCCGAGGCGCACCCGCTCGGTGCCCTGGACGAGGATGCGCAGAGAGCCGTCGGGGACCTTCATCATCCGCGCGACCACCCCGACCACCCCGACCTCGTGCAGCTGCTCGGGGCCCGGGGTCTCGTTCTCGGGCTCGCGCGAGGCGACCATGACCAGCATCCGGTTGCCGCCGAGTACCTCGTTGACGAGCTGGACCGAGCGCTCGACGCCGATGGACAGCGGGGTCAGGGTCGACGGAAAGGAGACGTCGGCGCGCAGCGGGAGGACCGGCAGCTCAGCGGGGAGCGAGCCGTCGCTCGGTACGCCGTCGACGCTCTGGGGACCGGCGATCGGGAAGCCGGGCACCTCGACGGTCATGGCGTCTCCTCGCCACGCCGGATCGGCGCCGGCGCGTCGTCGGACTCCTGCCCGAGCTCGCCCCGCTCTCGCGCCGAGCCGATCGGCACGCGGCGGGCCTGGGGCTCCTGCGGGGCCAGCGGCACCTCGACCCGCAGGATGCCGTCGTCGAAGGTGGCCCCGGCCTCGTCGGTGGCCACGTCGGCGCCGAGCTCGACGACGCGGCGGAACGGGCCGTGCTCGATCTCGACCTGCTGGTAGACCCGGCCCTCGGAGGGCTGGGCGCGCCGCACCCCGGCGATCAGGAGCTTGCGCCCGCGGATCTCGAGCCGGACCTCGGCGATGTCCACGCCGGGCAGCTCCGCGGCGACCACGGCCCGCGGCGGGTCGCCCTCGTAGAAGACGTCGACGCGCGGGGAGAACCCCCGCCGGTGGGTGGATGAGCGCTCAAAGGCGCCGAAGAGCTCGTCGATGTCACGGCGCATGCGCTCGAAGTTGGCGAAGGGATCGCGGGCCACGGTCTCCAGGTTCCCCGTCCGCGGTCTCTCAGACCTCGAACGTCGCACCCTCGCGCGCCACGGAGACCGGCCCTCCGAAGGCCGCCTCGGCCTGCGAGCGGGCCCTCAGGGCGTCGAGCTCGTCGGAGATGTGGGTCAGCACCAGACGCGAGGCGCCGGCCCGGGCGGCGTGCTCGCCGGCCTCGCGGGCGGTCAGATGACCGCGCGGGCCCTCGCGCTCGGGGCGCGGGAGCGTCGCCTCGAGCAGGAGCAGATCGGCGTCGCGGCCGATCTCCACGAGGTGGTCGTTGGGGCCCGAGTCGGCGCCGAAGACCAGCGTCTTGTCGGCTCCTTCGGCGCGGATGCGGCAGGCGAAGGTCTGGGCGAAGTGCGGCACCGAGCGGAAGTCGAAGCGCAGCGACCCGAACTCGACCTCGGTCTGCTCCTGATACTCCTCGAGGGCGAAGGCGTTCTCGATCAGCTCCTCCGGCCCCCACGCCCCGACGACGCGGCGGAAGGTCTCGCGCGCGCCGGGCGGGGCGACGAGCCGCGGGCGGGCCGGCTCCTGAGTGCCCTCCCAGCGGTCGACCGGCACGGGCTGCTGGCGGGGCGCGTAGGTGAGCGCGTAGGCCCACGGGATGAGGTCGAGGAAGTGGTCGGCGTGCAGGTGCGTGATCAGGACCACGTCGACTCGGGTGTAGTCGCGGAAGCGGCGCAGCTTCGAGAACACGCCGTTGCCGCAGTCGAGGACGACGGCCCAGTCGTCCTGCTCGATCAGGTAGCCCGAGCAGGCGCCGCCCGCGTCCTCCCACGAGGGCGACTTCCCGAGCACCGTGAGCCGCATCGGAACACCTTACTTCGATGACACGGCCGGTGCGGGAGCGCCGACCGGTTGCGGGAAGGCGTAGGCCGTCCGCGTGCGCTGCGTGCGGAAGACGAACGAGAGCTGGCGCTCGGGCCTGAGACCGTGCGCGGCGGAGCGAAAGGTCACGCACGGCTCGTCCAGCGCAAGCGCGCAGAGCATGTTCTGCCTGAAGTAGCAGTCCTCGCACGTCACGCGCTTCGTCTTCGGCATACGTCGGCTGGCCTCTCGCTCTCGAAATCGTCTGCGGTCGCCGATCGCGGCGATCCTCATCTCGCTGGCCACCTCTGCGGCCGGCGGGCATCGTGACCGATCTCGCCCCCGCGGTCGAGGCCGGTTTCCGCAAAGCGCGGCCTTTTGATTTTCCTGCTCGTTGCAGGCAAAATCGCTATTCGGTCACCCGTGGGCCGCATCTTGCGCCTTTTCGCGTCGCTCCCGGTGCGTGCGCTGCGGCGGCGGCGAGGGGCCACGAGTCGGGCGAGCGCTCTGAAGCCGGTTCGCGGCCTCGCCCGTACCTTTGGGGGCATGGAGACCGAGCTCGTCACCGGCGCGACCGGCTACGTCGGCCGCCGCCTGGTCGATCGGCTGCGCCACGAGGGCAGGCCCGTGCGCGCGCTGGCGCGCGACCCCTCGCGCGTGGAGGAGCGTACGGGCGTGGAAGTCGTGGGCGGCGACCTCCTGAGCGGGGACGGCCTCGAGGCGGCTCTCGACGGTTGCTCGACCGCCTACTACCTGGTGCACTCCATGGAGCCGGGCTCGAACGGCTTCGAGAGCCGCGACCGCCGGGCCGTGGACAACTTCGTGCGCGCGGCCCGGGCCGCGGGGCTCGAGGGGGCGGTCTACCTCGGTGGGATCCTTCCCGCCGACGGCGCCCACTCGACGCATCTGCGCTCGCGGCTCGAGGTCGAGGAGACCCTGCTCGCGGGCCTCCCTCGCTCGACGGCGCTGCGCGCGTCGATCGTCGTCGGGGCGCAGAGCTCGTCCTTTCGCATGCTCGTGCGGCTGGTGGAGCGGCTGCGGATCATGCCCTTCCCGGCCTGGGAGACCCACTCGACCCGGCCGATCGCCGAGCGCGACACGCTCGAGTACCTCGCCCTCACGCCCAAGCGCCCCGGGGCCGAGGGCCGGTCGCTCGACATCGCCGGGCCGGATGCGCTGAGCTACGGTCGCATGATCGAGCGCATCGCGGACCTCCTCGGCGTCGGGCGCATCCCCCTGCGGCTGCCCCTCACCCAGACCCCGGCCGCCAGCGCCGTGGTCAGCGCGGTGGTCGACCAGCCGGTCGAGCTCGTGCGCCCGCTCATGGAGAGCCTCGAGCACGACCTTCTCCCCCGCGACGAGCAGGCCGCCACGATCTACGGGGTCGAGCCGCTTCCCTTCGACCGCGCGGTCGAGCGCGCGCTTGCCGCCTGGGAGCGCACCGAGGAGCTGGCCGCGCGATGAAGGTCGAGCGCGAGATCGACCTCGCGGCCTCTCCCGGCGAGGTCTACGAGATGCTCATGGATCCCGACCGACTCGGCGAGTGGGTGACGATCCATGAGCGCTTCGAAGAGGCCCCCGACCGCCTCGAGCAGGGGTCGAGGATGACCCAGACCCTGAAGGTGGCGGGCCAGCGCTTCACGGTGCGCTGGGAGGTGACCCAGTCCGAGCGCCCGTCGAAGGTGACCTGGAAGGGCGAGGGCCCGATGGGCACGGCCGCCCGCGTCGTTTACGACCTCGACGAGCGCGACGGCGCCACCCACTTCTACTACCTCAACGAGTTCGAGCTGCCGGGCGGGGCCGCGGGACGGATCGCCGGACGCGCGGTCTCGGCCGCGGCCGGCCGCGAGGTCGAGCGCTCGCTCGAGCGCCTCAGGAAGCTGCTCGAGGGCTGAGCTCGCGCCGGCGTGGCCGGCTCCGCCTAGCCGGGTTGGTAGACGTTGATCTCGAGGGTCGCGCTCGAGCCCTTGAGCCCGAGCCTCTCGGTGCCGGAGGCCACGAAGTCGAGCTCGATCTTCTCGCCGGGCTCGAGCTCGTTCTCCGCGAGCGACTCGGCGAGCCCTTCGAGGAGCCTGATCTTTACGGTCCTCGAGTCCCCGTTGACCACCCGGACGGTGGAGTCGAGGCTGGCGGTCACCTGCTGCGGCTGGAAGCGACCGCGATTGATCACCACCTCGACGGCTCGCAGCTCTTCGACCGCCTCGACGTCGATGTCCGGTGAGCGGGTCTCGCCCTGACCGGCGGGGTCGCGCGGCTTGATGATCTCCTTCGAGCTCACCCCGCAGCCTGCGGCCACCGCCGAGACGACGGCGAGCCCTGCCACCAGCGCCAACGTCCGCCTCATCCTCACCCCTCCTCGCTCACCTCGGCCAGCTTGTCGACGAGCTCGCGCACCGCGTCGGCCGACTTCCCGAGCTCGTCACGCTCCTCGTCCTTGAGCTCGATCTCGACGATCTCCTCGATCCCCTCGGCCCCGAGCCGGACGGGAACGCCGACGAACAGCCCGTCGATACCGTACTCGCCCTCGCACAGCGCCGCGCAGGGGAGCACCCGCTTCTGGTCGAAGACGATCGAGTCGACCATCTCGGCCACGCCGGCCGCCGGCGCGTAGAAGGCCGATCCCTTCTCGAGCAGCTTGACCACCTCTGCTCCGCCGTCGCGGGTGCGCTGGATGATCTCCTCGAGGCGCTCGGAGGCGATCCGTTGCTCGACCGGGACGCCGGCCACGGTGGTGTAGCTGGCCACCGGGACCATGGTGTCGCCGTGCCCGCCGAGCACGAAGCCGTTGACGTCCTTGGCCGAGACGCCGAGCTCCCACGACAGGAAGGTGCGAAAGCGCGCCGAGTCGAGGACTCCGGCCATGCCGATCACCCGCTGGCGGGGGAACTTCGTCGCGTCGTAGGCGACGTGACACATGGCGTCGAGCGGGTTGGTGACGACGATGAGGATGGCGTCCGGCGAGCGATCGGCGGCCTCCTTGGCCACGCTGGCGACGATCGACTTGTTCTTGGCCAGGAGATCGTCGCGGCTCATGCCCGGCTGGCGAGCGAGCCCGGAGGTGATGACGAAGATGTCTGAACCGGCGGTGTCGTCGTACTCGCCGGTGCCGATCAGATTGGGCTCGTAGCCGACCACCGGGCCGGATTGATTCATGTCGAGCGCTTTGCCCTGAGCCAGGCCCTCGACGATGTCCACCAACACCACATCGGCGTAGTCACGCTCGGCCAGTCGCTGCGCACACGTCGCGCCCACGTTGCCTGCTCCTACTACTGTTATCTTCGTCCTACGCATTTACTTTGACCTTCACCTTTCGTTGGGGAGAGTGACATGGCTGACTTCTTGACCGAGAAGCGAACGGAGATCGAGCAGCGGCTCGAGGAGTTGCGTCCGCTGCAGGCCGAGTACACCAGACTCGAGCGGGCTCGGGCCGCGCTCGACGGGGTCGACGAGCAGAGCGCCGGTGTCGGCGCTCCGCGCCGGCGTGGACCGGCGAGGAGCGGCGACCCGCGGCGACGGCCCGCCGACGGGCGCCGTCGGTCCTCCGCCGGACGGCCTCGGCGCGCCGGAGGCCGGGCCGGGGAGACGCTCGAGCTCGTCCGCCAGAACCCCGAGATCACCGTCGCCGAGATCGCCGATCGCCTGGGGATGAAGCAGCGCAACTACCTCTACCGCATCATCGCCAACCTCCAGAGCGAGGGCGCGGTCGAGAAGCAGGGCCGCGGCTTCGTGGCGCGCTGGGCACCCGCCGGTCGGGGCCGCAGCCAGGACGGGCAAGGCCGGCGCGGTGACTACGCCGCCACCCGCTCTTGCATCTTGGCGATGACCGCGTCGGCGACCTCGGAGGTGCCGACCGCGCTCGGGTCGTCGCGGCTCGGCTTCATGTCGTAGGTCACCTGGTCGCCCTCCCGGATGACCTCGGCGATCGCATCCTCGAACCGCTGCGCCGCCTCGCTCTCCTCGATGTGGTGCAGGAGCATGACCCCCGAGAGCATCAGGGCCATCGGGTTCACCTTGTTCTGACCCTTGTACTTCGGCGCCGAGCCGTGCACCGCCTCGAACACCGCGTAGTCGTCACCGACATTTGCGCCCGGCGCCATGCCGAGGCCGCCGATCAACCCGGCGCCGAGGTCGGAGACGATGTCTCCGTACAGGTTCGGGAGCACCACCACGTCGTACTCGTCGGGCCGTGACACGAGTTGATTGCACAGGTTGTCGATGATGCGGTCCTCGAACTCGATGTCGTCGTACTCCTCGGCGACCTTCCGTGCCACCTCCAGGAAGAGGCCATCGGAGTACTTCATGATGTTCGCCTTGTGCGCGGCGGTCACCTTGGAGCGTCCGTAGGCACGCGCGTACTCGAACGCCTCCTTGACGATCCGCCGGGTGCCGTACTCGGAGATCGCCTTGATGGTCACTCCGATGTCCTCACGCAACTCGGTGCCCTCGGTGTCCTTGATGAACTGACGCAGCTTCTCGGTCTGCTCGTCACCGCGCTCGTACTCGACGCCCGCGTAGAGGTCCTCGTGGTTCTCGCGGACGATGACGATGTCGGTCCCGGGAAAGCGCGTGCGCACCCCCTCGTAGGCCTTGCACGGGCGCAGGCACGCGTAGAGGTCGAGCTCCTTGCGCAGGGCGACGTTAATGGAGCGAAAGCCCGAGCCGACCGGGGTGGTGATCGGCGCCTTGATGGCCAGGCCGCGCTCCCTGATCGAGTCGATCACGCGGTCGGGGAGCGGATTGCCCTCCTCCTCGTAGACGTCCGCCCCGGCGGTCTGCCAGTCCCACTCGAAGTCCACGCCGGTGGCGTCGAGGGCGCGCGAGACGGCCTCGGAGATCTCCGGGCCGGTTCCGTCGCCGCTGATGAAGGTCACCTGGTAGGCCACATCGCTCCTTTTCGCTGCTCGCTGCGGGCCGAGGCTCGGCGCGCCGCCGGAGTATCCCGGCTCAGAGGCTCGCGTACCCGTGCGCCAGGGCAGGCATGCCAGCGGGCGCGACCGGGCGGGCGCGGCGAGGCGGCCACCTCGGAGCCGTCTGCGACGATGAGCACGATGTTCGGAGGTCGGTCGATCAAGCTCGTCCGCGTCCTCGGCGTCCGGGTCGGAGTGGACCCGAGCTGGTTCGTCATCCTGTTCCTGCTCATCTGGCTGCTCTCGGGCGCGTTCCGCGACGCTCTGCCCGGTGCCGGCGAGGTGCTGCCCTTCGCCCTCGCCGTGGTCACCGCGCTGCTGTTCTTCGCCTCGGTGGTCGTGCACGAGCTCGGGCACGCCGTGGTCGCCCGGCGCAACGGCATCTCCATCGTCGGGATCGACCTCTGGCTCTTCGGAGGGCTCGCGCGCATGCGCAGCGAGCCGCGCTCGGCCGGCGTCGACTTCCGCATCGCCGCGGCCGGGCCCTTGGCCACGCTCCTCGTCGTGCTCGTCTCGGTCGGCGGCGGACTCGCGCTGACCGGCGTCGACGGCTTCCGCGCCGCACTCGCCCTGCGCCCGGGCAACAGCGGCACGGCCGCCGCGGCGGCGGTCGTGCTCGGCTACCTGGCCCAGATCAACGCGCTGCTGCTGGTCTTCAACCTGCTCCCCGGGCTGCCGCTGGACGGAGGCCGCATCGCGCGGGCGATCGCCTGGAAGGTCACCGGCGACCGCAACCGCGCCACGCGCATCGCCGCCGGGCTCGGCCGCGTCTTCTCGTTCCTGCTCATCGGGGTCGGGATCTTCGCCGTGGTCCAGGGTGCGGTGATCGCCGGGCTGTGGCTCGCGGTCATCGGCTTCTTCATCGGCCAGGCGGCGCGCTCGGCCGTCGCCCAGTCGACGCTGACCGCCGGCCTCGAGCGGCTCGAGGTCAAGGACGTCATGGACGGAGAGCCGGTCACCGCCACCGCGGACGGCTCGCTGGAGCGCGCCTACGAGGAGCTCTTCCTGCGCTACGGATGGCAGTGGTTCCCGGTCGTCGACGCCGACGGGCGGTTCGTGGGGCTGCTCTCGCGCGAGGACGTCGAAGAGGTGCCCGCGGCCGAGCGCGCCGAGCGCCGCGCGGCCGACGTCGTGCACGAGGGCTCGGCCCAGACCTTCGGCGTGCGCACGGACGAGCCCCTCGACGCGCTGCTCGGCTCGGAGGCGCTGCGACGGCTCGGAGCGGTGATGGC
Source organism: uncultured Solirubrobacterales bacterium (assembly GCA_902806245.1). Lineage (GTDB taxonomy): Bacteria > Actinomycetota > Thermoleophilia > Solirubrobacterales > Thermoleophilaceae > JACCUC01. Next base: position 8,536 of record CADCVU010000013.1, on the reverse strand, counting down.
CGTCGACGGCGACGGCGTGCTGCGCGGCGTGCTGACGCTCGACCACCTGAAGCGAACGTTGCGCCCGGCGGGGTAGGCGGTCGGCGCCTTATTCCTCCTCCGCCAGCTCCTCCCAGAAGCTCACCCACTCGCGCTCGTGGCGCACTCCCGCCGCGAGCGCGAGCCAGGGCCCGCGCGGGCCGTCGCCCGGATCGTGGCTGAGCCGCTGCTCGTACTCGCGCAGCTTGGCTCGGTGGGCGGCCGCTCGCGCAGCCGCGAGCGCTGAGGGGTCGGCGCCGAAGAACAGGCGCAACAGCCCGGGGTCGCGCAGCTCGGGCAGTGGATCGTCGGGGGGCTCGGAGCGCCAGGCCGACAGCGCGTCCCGGCCCTCGCCGGTCAACGAGAACAGCCGCCGGCGCCGGCCGCCCTCCTCCCGGCGCTCGGAGACCAGCCCGGCGGCGGCCAACCGCGCAGGCTCGGCGTAGAGCTGCGAGTGCGGCACGGACCAGAAGTTGCCCACCGACGCGGCGACCATCTGCTTGAGGTCGTAGGGGGTGGCTTCGCCGGCCGACTCGAGGAGGCCGAGGACGATGTGGGAAGTGGGAGTGAGCAAACAGTCTGTTTCGGATGGTATCTTGCAGAGCATGCTAGTCGAACAGCCTCGAGGAGGAAACTTGCCGAGCCCTTCGGACCACGCAACGCGCGCTTCCGACGCCGAGCGCGAGCGTGTGGTCGAGCTGCTTCGCGTCGCCTCGACGGAGGGGCGGCTGAGCGTCGACGAGCTCGAGGAACGGACCGCCGATGCCCTCGCCGCCCGCACGCGAGCCGAGCTCGCTCCGCTCACGCGCGACCTGCCCGGCGAGCCCGCCCGATCGCGGCCGCGACGGTCCGCTACGCGCCCGGGGCGAGCTCTCGGCCACGAGATCGCGGCCTACCTCGCCGTCAACCTCATCCTCGTCCTGGTCTGGGCCGCCACCGGGGCCGACTACTTCTGGCCGATGTGGCCGATGCTCGGCTGGGGCCTTGGCATCGCCAAGCACGCACGCCAGGGCGACCGACGCCCCCATGGCCCCGCCCGCGGTCTCCACACCGGCTCGGGTGGTTCGTCGTGACCCGTCCGCTCTACGCGCTGATCGGTCTAGCCGTGGTGCTCAGCGCCGGGCACCACCTCGACCACATCTTGCGCGGGGCCACGGGCTGGCCGCTCACCGCCGAGGTCAGCCCGTTCACCTACAGCCTCGCCGTCTACCCGCTCATCGCGACCGCCTTTCTCCTGTCCCGGCGCGGCCTCGCCGGTCCTCGCTCCTGGCTCGTGATCTCCTCGGGCGGCGCGCTGTTCCTGGCCGCCGTCCACCTCGGCCCGGCGGCCGACGACACGGTCGAGCGCATCGGCTCGGGGTACGCGAGCCCGGCCGTCGGCGTGGCCGCCATCGCCGAGCTGGCCCTGCTCGTGACCGTCCTCAGCGGTCTCTCGTTCTACGAGCACCGGCTCGCCCGCCGGGGCAGCGACCGCGATCGGAGCGTGCGCGCCGGGGACGATCCCCCTCGCGTGCGCAGCCGTACTCCGGGCACGAGCACAACCACTCTCCCGTAGACTCCCGGCCGCCCCGCGCAGAGCTGCGCGCCGCACGGACAAGGACCCCTCTCATGCCTCAGCACGACGTCCTCGTAATCGGAGCCGGCCTCGCCGGCATGCGCGCCGCGCTGGCAGCCGCGGAAGGCGGCGCGAACGTGGGGGTCATGTCGAAGATCCACCCGGTCCGCTCCCACTCGAACGCGGCTCAGGGCGGGATCAACGCCGCGCTCAATCCGGAGGACTCGTGGGAGTCCCACGCCTTCGACACCGTCAAGGGCTCCGACTACCTCGGCGACCAGGACGCGATCGAGATCATGTGCCGCGAGGCTCCGGAGGAGATCCTCCACCTCGAGCACCTCGGCGTGACCTTCCACCGCAACGACGAGGGCAAGCTCGGTACGCGCGCCTTCGGCGGCGCCTCGGCGGCCCGCACCTACTACGTGGCCGACATCACCGGCCAGGCGATCCTCCACGTCCTCTACGAGCAGCTCATGAAGCACGAGGAGGTCTACCGCTACGAGGAGTACTTCGTGACCGCGCTCGTCCAGGACGAGACGGGCCACGTCGCCGGCGCCATCACGCGCAACCTGCGCGACGGCTCGATGGAGCTCTTCAACGCCAAGAAGGTCATCCTCTGCACCGGCGGCAACGGCCAGATCTACAACCCGACCACCAACGCCCTGGTGTGCACCGGCGACGGGATCGCCCTGGCCTACCGCCTGGGCGCGCCGCTGATGGACATGGAGATGGTCCAGTACCACCCGACCACGCTCGCCGGCAACGGCCTCTTGATCACCGAGGGCGCGCGCGGGGAGGGAGCCCACCTCTACAACGCCGAGGGAGAGCGCTTCATGGAGAAGTACGCGCCCAACAAGATGGAGCTGGCCTCCCGCGACGTGGTCTCGCGCGCCGAGCAGACCGAGATCAACGAGGGCCGCGGCTTTCCCGACGGCACGGTGCACCTCGACATCACGCCGGTGCCGCGCAAGCGCATCCACGAGGCGCTGCGCGAGATCGTCATGGTCGCGCGTGACTTCGCGGGCGTCGACATCCTCAACGAGCCGGTGCCGATCAAGCCCGGCAACCACTACGTGATGGGCGGGATCAAGACCGACACCGACGGGCTTTGCCCGGTGCCGGGGCTCTACGCCGCGGGCGAGACCGCGTGCGTGTCGGTTCACGGCGGCAACCGGCTCGGTGCCAACTCGCTGCTCGACACGCTGATCTTCGGCCGCCGCGCCGGCGCCCACGCCGCCCGCGAGGCCAAGGCGATCGCCATGCCGACCGCGGCGCACTCGCAGCTCGAGGACGAGCAGCGCGCCATCGACACCATCGTCCGGCGCGAGCGCTCCGGCCGCCGGGTCTCCGAGGTCAAGGCCGAGCTCGGCAGGATCATGGACGCGAAGGTGGCGGTCTACCGCGACGACGAGGGTCTCAAGGAGGCGCTCGAGGGCATCAAGCGCCTCCAGGAGGAGGCGAAGACCGTGGCCATCGACGACAAGGGCACGGTGTTCAACCAGGACGTGCTCGGCGCGCTCGAGCTCGGCTTCATGATCGACAACGCCGAGGCCATCACCGTGGCCGCGCTGGAGCGCAAGGAGAGCCGCGGCGCTCAGTACCGCACCGACTTCCCCGAGCGCAACGACGAGGAATGGCTCAAGCACATAACCGTCACCCACCACGGCAACGGCAACGGCAACGCCAGCTCCGACGACGTCCCCGAACTCGCCTACTCCGAGGTCACGCTGACCCAGTGGCAGCCCGAGGCGCGGACGTACTAGGTTTCAACCCGTGAGCGACTTCGCCCTCAAGGTACGCCGCTACGACCCCGAGTCCGGGGAGCCCGCCTACTGGGAGGACATGTCGATCGAGCTCGAGCCCGAGCGCTCGGTCCTAGACGCGATCCTCAAGTACAAGGCGGATACCGACAACTCGCTGGCCATCCGCTGCTCGTGCCAGGCGGCGATCTGCGGCTCGTGCGGAGTACGGATCAACGGCCAGTCGCGCCTGGCCTGCAACACCCAGCTCGGCGAGGCCAGCGAGGAGCTGCGCGCCCACGACGGGACGATCGTGGTCGAGCCGATGGGCAACATGCCCGTGCTCAAGGACCTCATCGTCGACATGGACGCCGTGCACTGGAAGAAGGTCCAGCGCGTGGTGCCGTGGCTGCTCCCCGAGGGCGATCCTCCCGAGCGCGAGTACATCGTCCCCGCCGAGTCGATGATCGACATCACCCAGTCGATGGCCTGCATCCAGTGCGGCGCCTGCGTGTCGGCGTGCCTGTCCATGGAGGCCGACCCCGAGTTCATCGGCCCGGCCGCGCTGGCCAAGGCCTACCGCTTCGTCGGCGACCCGCGCGACTCCCAGACCGAGGAGCGACTGCGCGACCTCGCCGAGGACCCGCACGGCATCTACGACTGCACGCACTGCTTCGCCTGTATCGAGGTCTGCCCCAAGGACGTCGCGCCGATGAGCCAGATCATGCGGTTGCGCCGCCGCGCCATCGGCGACTACGGGATCAAGGACTCGAACAACGGATACGGCCACGAGAAGGCCTTCGTCGACCTCGTCGAGAAGTACGGGACTCTGCACGAGGCGCAGCTGCTGCCGAAGTCGTTCGGCCAGGGCTCGCTGATCAGAAGCCAGATCGATCCCGACTCGCTCAAGCAACTCGCGGGCTCGTTCCCGACCGTGATCGCCGGCCTCAAGTCCGGCAAGGTCAACCCGATCAAGGCGATCTGGCACAAGAAGCTCGCCGACCAGAAGCAGGTCAAGCGGATCTACAACGAGGTCGAGTCGCGCGGCGAGCGGATCGAGCTCAACCTGTACATCGTCGGCGAAGATCCGAGCGACAACGAGGGAGAGGGTGCCCAGGAGCCCGCCGGCGGCGATCGGGCCGGGGCCGACGCCGAAGCGGGCAAGAGCGAAGAGGGGGCGATTCAGTGAAGGTCGCCTACTGGCCGGGCTGCGTCTCGCGCGGCTTCACACCGGAGCTGCACGGCTCCATGGCCGCCGTCGCTCCCAAGCTCGACCTCGAGCTGGTCGAGCTAGACCGCGCCAACTGCTGCGGAGCCGGGGTGATCGCCGAGCACAACCAGGAGCTCGTCGACACCCTCAACGCGAGGACCTTCGCCCTCGCCCAGGCCACCGGCGCCTCGATGATGAACATCTGCTCGACCTGCCAGGGCGCGCAGTCGGAGTGCCAGCAGCGTCTCGACGCCGACCCGGACTACCGGGAGATGATCAACTCCCATCTCGAGCCCGAGGGTCTGCGCTACGAGCGCGCCCGCGGCGACTGGAAGAACAAGAACCTGCTGTGGATGCTGGTCGAGGACATCGGCCTGGACCGCCTGCGCGAGAAGGTCGTGCGCCCGCTCGAGGGGCTGCGGGTGGCGCCGTTCTACGGCTGCTACATCGTGCGGCCCACCGGCCGGCTCGGCTACGACGAGTTCCCGCAGCGGGACTTCTACCTCGACTTCGTGATCGAGGCCCTCGGGGCCACCGCGGTCGAGTTCGCCGGCAGCCACAAGTGCTGCGGGTTCCCGGTCATCACGATGGCCAAGACGACCTCGCTGCGCCAGGCCGGCCGCCACCTCGCCGACGCCATCGACGCCGGCGCGGACTGCCTGGTCACGCCGTGCCCGCTCTGCCACTTGAACCTCGATCTCCAGCAGCCCGATGCCGAGAAGTTCGTCGAGCGCGAGCTCGGCATTCCGGTGCTCCACCTTCCGCAGATGGTCGGCCTCGCGCTCGGGCTCGAGCCCAAGGAGCTCGGGATGGACAAGCACGTGGTCAAGACCCGGGACGTGCAGCGCAAGGTCGCGGAGCTGGCCGCCGCGTAGACGTGTCTCAGGTCGTCCGACCGGGTCGGCGCGCCCCGACGCCGGCCGACCAGAGTCGTCACACTGTCGGGGTATGAGCGACCCCAGAGATGATCCACCCGGTGGCCGCGGCCGCCGGGGCCGCGGTGACGGAGACGTGTTTCCCCCGGCCGACTGGCGACCCAAGCGATCGGGGCGTGGGCCGCTGAATCTCAGCCCTCGCTCTCCCGGGCTGATCGTGCTGGCCGGCTGCCTCCTGGTCGTCGTCCTCGTGCTGCTCGTCGGTGGCTGCGCCAGCCTCGAGCGGACCAACGCCGGCGAGTACGCGGTCGTGCGCAACGGCGGGCCGCTCGACGACCGCGGGGTGCGCCAGATCATCCAGCCGGGCTCCAGCCTGACCTGGACCGGGCTGTGGTCGGCGACCCACAAGTACCCGGCCCAGCAGCGCTTCTACACGATCACCTCGAACGCCCAGGGCGGTGACCTGCCCGGCGCGAACGTGGAGACGCCGACCTCGGACGGCGTCCAGGTCGGGATCGAGGGCACGCTCTACTTCAACGTCAAGGGCGATCAGGCCCTGCTGCGCGAGTTCGACAACCGCTTCGGCACCCGGCGGTTCGGTCAGTACTACCCGTACGAGGGCGACGAGGGGTTCCAGGACTTCCTGAACGCCGTCGTGCGGCCGGTGATCGACAACAACCTGCGCAAGCAGATCGCGTCCTTCGAGTGCTCGGAGCTGGTGTCGTCCTGCGCGCTCGTCCAGAACCAGGGGCGCGTCGACGCCGACGCTCTCCAGGGGAGCCAGAACAACCAGAACCTCGAGCGCATCCAGCAGGCCATCAACGCCGGGCTCGTACGCGACATCCGCAGCACCCTCGGTGGTGACTTCCTCGAGAACCTTCGCTTCAACCTGGTCCGGGTCCAGCTCCCCGACCGGGTCGACCAGGCGGTGGCCGAGGCGCAGGCCGCGTTCGCCGAGGTCACGAAGTCCCAGGCCCGGGTCGCCTCGGCCGAGGCCGACGCCTCGGCCAACCGCCAGCGCCAGCGCGGGTACCAGGACTGTCCGGCCTGCGCCCAGATCGACACGCTCAAGGCCATCCCCGGCAACGTTCAGACCTTCGCTCCGGGCGGTGACTTCGCGATCACCGGCAAGTAGATGGCGCTGGTGCTCGAGGCCCTCGCGGTGGCCGCGATCGCCGCGCCGATCATCTACGGGCTGGTCCTGCTCTCGCGCCGGCGAGCGCGCTGGCATGCCTTCTACCGCTCGACCGACACCTCGACCGTCCGGGTCGGGCTCGAGCGGGCCGGCTCGCCGAGCATCGACATGGCGGACCTCGATCCTCACGCGGAGGACTTCAGTCAACAGCTCGCGGCGGCGCGGGCGGAGGCGGCCGAGAAGGCGGCGGCCCTGAACGCCGCGGGACGGCGGTGAGGACTTGTCCTCGGCTAGCCCCCCGCCACCATCGTCTCCGCCCGAGCGCGCCGGCTCGCGTGGGTGAAGCCCGTCGCCTCGATTCCCAGCCCGGAGTTCGACCGGGCGCGGAAGTTCTCCCAGGCCGCGATGTAGGTGAGCTCGACCAGCTCGCGCTCGGAGAACTCGGCGCGTAGGTCGTCCATGAGCTCGTCGCCGACCTTCACAGGACTGCGGCTGAGCGCGGCCGCGTAGTCGAGGGCCAGCTTCTCGCGAGCCGAGAAGAGGTCGCTGTGGCGGTGATCGGTGACGGCGTGCAGCTCGTCGACGCGGACTCCCTGCTTGCGCGCCTCGGAGGAGCCGATATCGAGGCAGAACGAGCAGTCCACGATGCTCGCGGCCTTGAGGTTGACCAACGCCTTGAGCCGGTCGTCGAGAGCATCGGCGCCGTCGACCGCCTGCTCGAAGCCCCCCATGGCGAACAACAGCCGGGGATGGTGCAGCGCGACCTGCACGGGCTCGATCGTCCGCCCGACCCGGCGGCGGCTGAGCCAGTCGGCCATACGCCCGGCCGGACCCGGATCCCTCTTCGGCCTCACGAGCATCATGGTGGTGCGCCTCCGTTCCGTCGCCGTTGCCACCGGACAGGCTACGGGCGCGAGGGCTAACGACCCGAGCGGCGGCGCAGGCGGCCGAGCAGGCCACCGCCTTCGCCGTTGCGGCCGTTGCGTTCGACGGCCGGCGAGCCGTTCGAGGCGGGCGGCGGAGCGTCGTACTCCTCGTCGAAGTACTGAGCGTCGGTGTGCCCGTCGGTCGCGTAGTCGTCTTCGGCGACTGGGTCGTCGCTCGATCCGTCCCGGTCGCTTCGAGCCACGCGCTGCGCTCCGGGCGGCGACGCCGCAGCCGGTGCGGCGCTCGCACCCGCTCCGGCGAACGCGGGCTCGAGGGCGCGCCCGAACAGGCGCGCGAGGCGACGCCCGGCGCTGTCGAAGGTCGAGAACACGGCCGGCACGATGACCAGGGTGAGCAGGGTGGCCGTGAGCAGTCCGCCGATGACCACGGCGCCGAGGGACTGCGAGATGATTCCGCCCTCGCCCGAGAAGCCGGCCGCCAGCGGGGTGAGGGCGGCGATGGTGGCCAGCGCGGTCATCAGCACCGGTCGCACGCGCAGCCGCGCGGCGCCGACGAGGGCCTCGTCGCGGGCGACTCCGGCGCGGCGGTTGCGCAGGGCGGTGTCGACGAGCAGGATCGAGTTGGCGACCACGATGCCGATCAGCAGGAGCTGGCCGATCATCGCCGGCAGGCCGAGCGCCGCGTCGGTGATCACCAGCGCGAGCAGGCTGCCGATGCTCGAGAACAGAACCGGGGCGAGGATGGTGACCGGCTGGCTGGTCGATCCGAAGAAGACCACGAGCACGAGGAAGACGAGCACGATGGCGGCCAGGATGGCGGTGCCGAGGTCGGTGAACATCTGGTCGATGAACTCCTGATCGCCGCCGATCTCGACGCGCGCGTTGACGAGGTTCAGATCGCCGACCTCGGTCTCGATGGCCTGGTTGATGGCGTTGACGTCCTCGCCGAGGATCCGCGCGGAGACGCGCACGGCCGGCTCGGAGTCGACGCGGGAGAGGCTGCCGGCGGCCTTCTGGCGCCTGACGTCGCCGACATCGCCGACCGTGTCGATTCGAGGACGTGGAGGTGCGGCCGGGGGCGCGCCGGCCGCGGCCAGGCCGGCGGCGGCGCCTGCGG
>CADCVU010000012.1 GCA_902806245.1 uncultured Solirubrobacterales bacterium | reverse complement strand
TTCAACGGACGGCCGACGTGCACGAAGACGCAGATCAACCGCCAGATCGACGAGTTCCACAGGCTCGGAGTGCGCCAGCTGGAGCTGGTCAACAAGTTCGACAACGCGTTCACGGGCGTTGCCGGCGACGAGGGCGAGACCGGCGTCCTCACCAACTTCGGCAACTTCGCAGACACGAACCGGTTCTGGGAGCTCGGGACCTGCGAGAACCCGCGTTTCCACGACCGCTACCAGCAAGAAGAGACAGAGCACGGCGCGGGCCACGACCACAACGAGGACGCGCTGATCGCGAACGGCTTGAGAGCGTTCGTTCCCAAGGGCGCGGCCCCGGTCTACACCGAGCAGCGGCCGCTCTGTAACGAGCTCTACACCCCGGGCTCGAATCGCCGCACCGGGGCAGGCCTGTCCGAGCTCGGCAGGCACGCCCTCGGGCGCATCATGGCCAAGGGCATGATCTTCGATCCCGATCACATGAGCGTCTACGCGCGGCAGGAAGCCCTGAGCGTGCTCGAGGACAAGCGGTACTCGGGGGTCGTCTCCTCGCACAGCTGGAGCACCAAGGACGCCATCCCGCGCATATACAAGCTCGGCGGCGTGGTGACACCGTATGCCGGCAACTCGAAGGACTTCGTCGCGAAGTGGCGGTCGATCCGCAAGCAGAGGGGGCCGTACTACTTCGGCTTCGGCTACGGAGCGGACATGAACGGCTTCGGCTCGCAGGGCGGGCCGCGCGGAGGCCGCAACCCGGTCAGCTATCCCTTCCGCTCCTTCGACGGCCGAGTGAGTTTCAAGCGGCAGCGCTCTGGGACGCGCGCCTACGACATCAACCACGACGGTGTCGCGCACTACGGGCTCTACCCCGACTGGGTCGAGGACACGAGGAAGGTCGCAGGGCGCGACGGCCCGACGCTCATGCGCGAGATGGGGCGCGGAGCGGAGGCCTACCTACGTATGTGGGCGCGCGCTAGGGCGTCAGCGCGGCGTTAGAGGGCCGAGGCTGCGCTCGCGTCGCCGCGCCGCAGCTCGCATGCGGAGAGCGAAAGTGGCGGAAGAACTCCGGACCTGAGGACATCAGCTGGCTCGTGACGAGCACGAACTGTTGGACTCGAAGCTGTGCTGGGAGCGCACCTCCTCCAACGCCTACCTAGACTGCCGCCCATGACGGCTGGGTCCGACCCTGACGTCGACGTCGGGGTGATCGGCGCAGGGATCAGCGGCCTCGTCGCCGCCCGCGAGCTCAAGAGCTCCGGAGCTTCGGTCCGACTGCTCGAGGCGCGCGAGCGGGTTGGCGGCAAGATGCACACGGTCTCGATCGAGGGGTGTCCGGTCGACCTCGGCGCTCACTGGATCGGCCCAACCCAGCGGCGTCTCGGACGGCTGGCGGGCGAGCTCGCGATCGAGATCGAGCCGCAATACCTGGACGGCGAGCATCTCCTCACACTCGACGGCCGTCGCTACACGTTCACCGGCGCTACTCCCTTGACCACGCCTTTCGCCGTGGCCGAGACCGCGCTGGCCGTGGGACGGGTTGGAATCCGACGTCGCCTGGTCGACGTGAGTGCCCCGTGGCGCACCCGGAGGGCCGCCCGGCTCGACTCCCTTACGCTCGCCGACTGGATGCGGGGGCTTCGCTCCGAGACGGCACGCGCCACCTTCGAGCTGGTCGCTCGGACGGTGTTCGGAGCCGAGCCGGCTGAGCTCTCGTTGCTGTACTTCCTCTGGTACACACAGGCCGCCGGTGGCTACCGAGCTTTGACCGAGTTCGAGGGCGGAGCGCAGGACTCTCGCTTCGCAGGCGGGGCGCATCAGGTCTGTCGGCTCCTCGCCGACGAGCTCGGCGACACGGTCGTGCTCGGCTCCCCCGTGCGGTCGGTGGAGCGAGACGGGGCGTCGGTGGTCGTTCGGTCCGACCGGCTGATTGTCAGAGCCCGTCGGGCGATCGTCGCCCTCGCACCTCCGCTAGCGGGCGAGATCGAGTTCACGCCCCGCCTTCCGTCGAGGCGCGAGTCCCTCAACCGGCGCGTCGCGATGGGCGCGTACATGAAGGCTGCGGCCGTCTACGACCGTGCGTGGTGGCGAGAGGAGGGTCTGTCCGGCCTGGCGTTCACCGATCGAGGGCCGGTCCAGATGGTCGTAGACGACAGCCCACCGGGAGGAAGCCCCGGCGTCCTCGTCGCCTTTGTCACCGGGGCTCCCGCGCGCGAGCTCGGACGACTCGACGGGGATGCCCGTCGGCGAGCGGTGCTCGAGGCGCTCGGGTGCGCGGTCGCGCCACCGGCCGCTCGTCCCTCCGCCTACCTAGACCTCCACTGGTCGAAGGAGCGATGGAGCAGGGGCGCGCCAGTCGGGGTGATGGGGCCCGGCACGCTCACAGAGACCGGACCGGCGATACGCGAGCCGGTCGACCTCGTGCACTGGGCGGGAACCGAGACGGCCACCGAATGGCCCGGGTACATGGACGGCGGGATCGAAGCCGGTGAGCGGGCGGCGCGAGAGGTGGCGAGAGCGCTTGCCGACCGCTGAATCAGCACTACTCGGTGCGATGGTCATGGAGACCATCGTGCGAGTCTCGAAAACCGTTATGGGCCGGTTAGGTCCATCGAGGGTTCGAATCCCTCCCCCTCCGCTGAGAGTAGCGAAAGCCCTGCTCAAAAGCAGAATATCGCTCGGCGTCTCGGAGTTCGCCGGCACCCTCAACTGGCCAGCGCGCCTTGGATAGGCGGAATCGCCGTGTGCGGGCACTCCTGACGATCGCAAGGCGATCGCACGACGAGGTCGAGCAATCCGGGTCGGGAAGGGCGTTCGCCGCCGCGTGGCGGCAGCGGTTCGCCACTCAGGGGCACCGTCCCGCTGCTTAGCGGGTCGGACGGCCTGCCAGCCGCTATCGGCCGCTCTCCACGACCAGCACAGAGCCTTGGCGAGTCGATCTCCACCGAGCGGCAGCGGATCGTCAGCGGTCTCCGACTCGGCACGAGACTCGATCGCACGGCCGCCGCGCAGCGCTGTCTCCGCCTGTGCGCCGGTTGGCGATGGGGCCGGCAACTGGATTGCGACCGCTTCCACCCACTCGGCGGGGTGTGCCCAGCGCAGCTCTTCGAGGCTCGAGCCATGAAGGGGGGCGGGGAAACGGCGCCCGGCTTCGAGCCGGTTCGCCGAGCATTCGCGCGCATCGTTGGGGGCGGACCGGGCGGCGCGCGCTCGCGGTGGGGCGAAGACCGGGCCGCTCCTCGAGGCAGCAGTGCACATGCGCGCGACTACGATGGAATGAATGTTCCGGCCGCGGCTTGCCGCACCCGGGGATGTCCGCGAGCCCCTCCGACCTCCTCCATGAAGAAGCCGTGGGCTGCAGTGCCATGACGAACAAGCGGCTCGTGAAGACATCGAAGTACCTGTCGCGCCACCTTCGTCACGACCCAGGACGCCTCGGCCTCACGCTCGAGCCCGGAGGATGGGTCTCCATCGACGCATTGCTGGGCGCCTGTCGGAGTCAGTCCTTCGCGTTGACCCTCGAGGACCTCCGCCAGGTAGTTGAGCGGAACGACAAGCAGCGGTTCAGTTTCGACGAGACCCGTACGCGAATTCGCGCCAACCAGGGTCACAGCGTCGAGGTCGATCTCGAACTAGAGCCGGCTAGCCCTCCCGCCGTTCTGTTCCACGGCACAGGACTACGACACCTCGACTCGATCATGCGGGCGGGCCTGAAGCGAGCTGGGCGGCACCACGTGCATCTCTCCACCGACACGGCGACCGCAACCCGGGTCGGCGCCCGGCATGGGCGAGCGGTCGTGCTGGAGGTCGCCGCAGCCCGCATGGGCGAAGACGGGTTCAATTTCTACGTCACTGTCAACGGCGTTTGGCTGACCTGGGCCGTGCCCACGGCTTACCTTAGGCTTCGCTCGAAGGCCCGCTAGGCATGCATCAGGGCCGCCCGCAGACCTTGCTGCGCTCCGCCTCAGGCCGACTCACGCCACGCCCGGTAAGGGTACGAAGTCAGACCGGCCCGGCTGGAAGGCGCAATCCTCAATTGCCGACGACTCGTCTGGCAGCAAGTCTTTCGAGCATGCTCGCTTCATGGTCCTGAGCGACGACCTTCCGGTCTCACGCCATCGCCGGCTCACGCCCCGGCGTGGACCCACGGGCGGTCACGACCACAGGGGTTCCCTTTCGCGGCGAGAAGGTGATGTTGCGCCGGGCGATCCGCTCCGGTGCCGAGCGGACGCCCCGCACGTCGCAGCGCAGGAGTACCTCGCGGAGCACGATCCGCATCTCGAACTCGGCGAAGGCGGCGCCCAGGCACCGCCGGACGCCGCCGCCGAAGGGAATCCAGGCGTAGGTCTCGGGGGCATCGTCGAGGAACCGCTCCGGCCGGAACTCGAGCGGTTCGGGGTAGCGGTCGGCGCGTGTGTGGGTCAGCCAGATCGACGGACTGACGTCCGTTCCGGGCGGGAGCACTTGTCCGTCGACCCGGAGCTCCGAGCGCAGCCGCCGGCCCGCGAGTGGAACCACAGGACGCAGGCGAAGCGCCTCGGTGGTCACCGCGTGCAGATACTCCTCTGCACCGTCGTGCAGCTCGCGTCGGAGCCGGTCGAGGCTCGCCGAATGGCGCAGCAGCAGATCGAACGTCCAGGCGAGCGCCGTCGCGGTCGTCTCGTGCCCCGCTAGAAGCAGGGTCACGAGCTGATCTCGCAGCTCCCCGTCGGTCATGCCCTGGCCGTCCTCGAACCGCGCGGTGATGAGCATCGAGAGGATGTCCTCCCGCTCGGCGATCTGCTCGTCTGACCGCCGCTCCGCTATCTCCGCGTGCAGGAGGTCGTCGACGGCTCGGGCTCGGCGCTCGACCTCCTCCATGGGATCACGGCGGCCGAGCCGACGCGCGACGGCCACGCGCAGCCCTATCCCGGGCGAGGCGATGCCGGCCAGCAGGTCGCCCAACAGCCTCCTCAGGGACTCCAGCCGGGTCGGCTCCGAGACGCCGAAGACCGCGCGCAGGATGATCTCGAGCGTCACCGCCTGCATCCTCGGGTGGATCGGAAACGACTCTCGAAGCGGCCAGGACTCGATCTCCCCTCGCGTCGCCTCGGCGATCACGGACTCGTAGGTCCGCATGCGCTCGCCGTGGAACGGCGGCAGCATCAGCTTGCGTCGCGACAGGTGGTCGGCCCCCTCGAGCAGGAGCACCGAGCGAGGCCCCATCACGGGTCCGAGCGCCGCGGTGCGCCCGGGTGGGAGCCCATGCTCGCGGTTCGAGTACAGGGCCTTGATGGCCTCGGGGTCGGAGATCAGCACCATCGGCGTCTGAAAGCCGAGGAGCCTGATGCTGAAGGCGTCGCCGTAGTGGCGCCGACAGGAATCCATGAACTCGATCGGGCGCCTGAGCCATCTGGCCGTCTGGACCACGGGCGGGGCCGAGGGACCGGGAGGAAGGCCCATCGCCCAGAGACCGCGAGTGACGGCCGACGACCGCGGTCCTCGGTGCCGGCGGGGATGATCGGGGCCCGCACGCCGGGGCCTAATAGGGTCACCTGTCGCTGAGTCCATCGGGCTCCTCGTCGCTGTTGCCGCAGACTAACCGGAGGTGGCTCCGTGGTCCCCGGAACCTCTCGCGCACTCGGAGGTAACGGAGCACCTGCGGCGCGCCGCGGGCGCGGACGTACTACAACCCACCCCGTGAGGCTCTACGTCTGTTGGGGAACGTTCCCCGTGCCGTGGCCGCGGATCGGACATTCGTGGCGCCCCGATGCCCACCCCTGCAAGAAGGCCCACGACGCGCTGAAGGAGGCCGGCCACTCACCGGAGGTGGTGAAGGCCTACGGCTTGGCGCCGCTGCCCGACGTCACACGCGGGCGCAAGGAGGTCAAGCGGCTGACCGGCGAGAGCTTTGTTCCGGTACTCGTTCTCGACGATGGCGAGGTCATCAAGGACTCGAAGAACATCGCGGCGTGGGCGCAAGGCAACCGGGGCGGCGGCGGTTGAGCGCTTCCTCGGGCGGGCCCCGCCACCACGAGGGGACCGGCCCGTAGTCGTGCGCCGTCTGAGCCCGCGACGGGTGGAGGAGGTTAGGCACCGCGGCCCCGCGGCTACTCAGGACGCATGGCGACCTGGCGAGAGGTGGTGGAGTCAGAGCCCGAGTTCGCCGGCCGCGCGCGTGCCTTCCTCGACGGTGGCGTACATAAGACGATCGCGACGCTGCGTCGCGACGGGTCCCCTCGCATCAGCGGGACCGAGGCGAAGATCGCGGACGGCGAGCTGTGGTTCGGCGCGATGTGGCGCTCGCGCAAGGCGCTCGATCTCAGGCGCGACCCTCGCTTCGCCCTTCACAGCGCCTCTATCGACCCGCCCGCGTGGGAGGGCGACGCCAAGATCTCCGGCCACGTCGAGGAGATCGACGACACCGAGCGCAAGAACCAGCTCCTCGCCGGTAGCGAGGAGAAGCCGAGCGGCCCCTGGCATCTCTTTTTCGCGCGGATCGAGGAGGTCGCGGTCGTCCGTCTGAGCGACGCGCGCGACCGACTCGTGATCGAGCTGTGGAAGGACGGCGAGGGACTGAGGCGGATGGAGAGGTAGCCGAGGCTAGCTCGGTGGGGAAGGAAGGGTCTCCCCGGCGCGCGCCCGGTCGTCGATGATCCCGGCGTCCGCTTGGCCGAACGCGTGCCATGACGACGATCGAGCCCAGACGCACGACGAAACGCAACGCGCGGAGGCTGGGCGAGCTTGCGCAGAATTCGACCGCCGAGCGGGTGCTCGAGGCGGTACGAGAGTTCCTGGACATGGACGTCGCCTACGCGACCGAGGGCGTCGAGGGCGACCAGAGCTTTCGAGCGCTTGAGGGCGACACGGTTCCTTCGGCCTCCACGAGGGGCTCGTCATGCCGCTCGACCAGACCTATTGCCAGCGGGTTCTCGCAGGGCGGCTTCCCAAACTCCTTCCCGACGTGCGCGCCGACGACCCGCGGCCTCGCCGGAGGTGACCGAAGCGGCCGACGTCGGAGCCTTCGCGTCGTCCCGCTCATCTTCTCGAACGGCGAGCACTGCGGAACCCTTGTTAGCCGGCCGGGTCACCCTGGTCTGCGACGCCTATCACGCCATGGTGAGCGACCGCCCCCCGGGCGTGCGCTCGATCCAGCCCTCGCCCGTGCCGAGAACGAGCGCGGCATCGGCGCCCAGTTCTGTCCCGTCTCGGCGCGCGCCCTGCTCGAGGTGCTCGAGCCGCGTTAGGAGAGCCTGAGCGGAGCTCGCTAGCTCGGTCGTGTCACGGGATCGAGGGAACCCCAGACGCTCGGCCGTTCGACTCAAGTTCTCGATCGGCTCTCGCCGACAGAAACCGACAGTCTTTGGACGAGATGCTCGTCGCGATCGTTGGTTGGCTCGTCGTGACAGGTGTGGGGGCGCACTCCGAGGTACGAGCGGCTTGAGGTAGCGCCCGAACCGGCCGATGGAGAAGAACCGATGCCCCGACCGACGGACACACGCGAGAGGCTGCCGCTGAGGGCTCGGGTCCGCGCCGCTGTGGGAGGACTGCTCGCCGTGCTTGCCTGCTCCGTTCCCGCAGCCGCCGCGGGGGCAGTTCCCGCGCCCGGTCAGGTGGGTGGCTCACCGACCGAGGTGACCCCGCCGGAGCCCACGCCGCCGCCCCCGATCCTCCCCGAGCCTCCTCCGCCGCTCGACGCTCATCCGCCGCTGCGGCTCGAGCCGCCCACGGTGCCGCAGCCACCTGAGAGCGAGGCGGAGCTCCCGCACCCGGAGTCGGCCGTGCTGGCACCGGATCTGCGCTCGCCCACCGGGCCGCCGGTCGCCGCCCCGCCGGCGCAGTCCCGGCCTCCTTCCTCCACGAACGTCGATCCTAGGTCGCGGTCCGACCGACCCGCCGGGTCGCGACCGCGGGCGGCCGCCACCCGAGCGCCGAACCCCTCCGCCGGCAGGGGCCCGTCCGATGCCCGGGGCGCGAGGCGGGTCGACCGCCCGCGCCGCGGCGAGCGCCGGCCTTCCCCCCTCGGCGCCGCCTCCCCGCCGGCGCCTGCTCGAAGCCCCGCCGCGACCGCTCGTGGGACGGGCCTCGACGACGCTCTCCGCGACCTCGGCAAGGCCGCGGAGCGCCTTGTGAGCTACATCCCGCTGCCGGTGCGGGTCGCTCTGGTCGCCGGCCTCCTGGCCGCGCTCGCGCTCCTGGCCATGCTCGTGCGCGAGCGTCGGCGCTCGCGCCGGGTGGAGCGGCTCGCCCTGCGCGACCCGCTCACCGGCCTCCCAAACCGACTCGCCTTCGATCACCGCTCGGCCCTCGACTGGGAGCGAGCCAAGCGCTACGAGCGACCTATCGGAGTTCTCGTCCTCGACATCGACGGCTTCAAAGCCGTGAACGACGCCCACGGCCACCGCGCGGGCGACTGCCTGCTCCGGGACCTCGCGCGTGCCCTCGCCGGGCGCGTCCGCCGCAGCGACCTCCTCGCCCGCCTCGGCGGCGACGAGTTCGTGGTCCTCACGGAGGAGACGGGCCGAAGCGGCCTCGAGGCGCTCGCCCGGTCGCTCGAGCAGGCGGTCGACGGTCTGCCCGTCGAGGGCCTCAGCATCGGCTGGGCCCAGCGCGAGCCCGACGACGCCGAGTTCTGGGACGTCCTCCATCGCGCCGACACGGCGATGTATCGACACAAGCACGGCCAACGAGGGCCGGCCGGGCCCCTCGATGAAGCGGATCCACCAGGCGAGCCGACGCTCGCGCCTCTGCAAGCGAGCTAGCGTCGGGAGGTGCGTTCCTAGGCCGAGCGAGCGACCTCGAGTCGCCGCGTCGACTGACTCGCTCGTCGGGAAGCCCGCGTGATCGCGGTTGGCCCGAGCGGTCGAAACCCAGAGGATGAGTGCGGCGGTCATCGAGACCTTCGTGCGTTGAGCTCGAGAACGGTGATGGGTCGGTTCGGTCCGTCGAGGGGACCGGTTCGGCCACATCTTCCTGCGCGAATAGCGGAGCGGCCACCACGACACTCGTCTCGAGGCGCAGCCGGAGGGCGGGAAACCACGCCGCCAACCCGCGACAGCTTCCGCTCGCTCGTATCTTCCAGCAGGCGCTTCGTCGCGTTCGGCTCTGACACGGAAAACCTCAGCGGCATCGACGACGATCGCTTCTCGAACCCGTCTCAGCGCGACGTTCTCGGCCCTTAGCGGACCGTCCGCGAGTACCGCGGTGCCACGCGTCGCTGAGCCGCGTCGAGCGAGGTGGTCGCACCTACTCGGGGAGCGCGGCGCGGCGCACCGCTGGAAACGAGCCTCGATACTCAGAGTCGAGATGAGATCGCGCCACCTGTTCAGCGTCGGAGGCGTCCTACTCGCGTCACTGGGTATCGCAGCCTGCGCCGACCAGGGCTCCTCATGGGACGGGCCGGGGGCGCGGGTGACCCGAGTCATCGACGGCGACACGGTCGAGATGCAACGCCTCGGGAAGGTACGGCTGATCGGGGTCGATGCCCCGGAGAAGAAGCGCTGCTACGACGACGCCGCCACCGGCTTCACGCGGGACCGCCTGGAGGGCCGGGTGGTGCAGTATGAGTTGGGCGAGGAGCCGAAGGACCGATACGAACGGACTCTCGCCTACCTCTCTCGCGAGGGCGAGATGCACAACATCGCCCTCCTGAGCGAGGGGTACGCGAGGGTCCTCACCATCCCTCCGAACGACAAGTACGAGGCGCGTTTCGAGCAGGCCAAGCGCGAGGCCAAGGACGCGGACGCCGGGCTCTGGGACAGGTGCGACCGAGACGCGATCAGAGCAAGGCGCGCGGCTGCGCGGCGCCGAGAGGAGCGGGCTGAGGCGAGGCGCGTCGCAGCCGCCGCGAGAAGGGAGGCGAGGCGAGCGAGGCGAGCCGCCCGGGCGCAGGCTCGAAGCGACCGTGCAGCCGCACGCCGTGCACAGCAAGAGACAGAGGCTGAGGAGGAGACGGGGGTCGGCTCGTCGGATGGCGGGTCGTGCGGCCCGGGCGACATCGACGGAGACGGCGACGGCGTCTGCAACGAGGGAGGCGGCAGAGGCGGATCTTCGGGTGGCGGGTCGTCGGGTGGCGGATCGAGCGGGTTCAGCTGCGGGCCTGGCGATATCGACGGCGACAACGACGGCCGCTGCAACGAGTGACGGTGGCGTGTCGGAAGTCGCGTGTCGGAAGTCGCGTGTCGGAGCGCCGAGGTTCCCGACTGAGCCGGTCGGTCGGAGACGCGGCGGAGCCAGCGCACCTGTGACGCTGCAAGGCCGTCCAAGGTCGTCGGCAGCGGCGTCGCGGCGGGCCACCGTGGCATGTACCTGATCCGCAGTCGACCACACGAAGCGCTGAGCGGCGTCGTCGGCGGCTACGCCGACTTCGCCGAGCACACGGACGGCCCGCGGGAGACCGGCGAGGCGCCCGGCGGAGGTGTGGTCGTGATAGTCGACCTCGACGCCGGCTGGACGGTCGAGGGCGAGCGGTTTGGATCGTTCGCCGGAGGCCTGTACGCACGACCCGTCCGCGTCCGTCACGAGGGCTCGAGCCGCGGAGTCCAGTTCGACCTCGAGCCGCCTGCCGTCCGCGGGCTGCTCGGAGTACCGGCCGGCGAGCTCGCCGAACGAACGGTTAGGCTCGAGGATCTCCTCGGGGCCGAGGCGGCGAGGCTCGCCGAGCGCCTGCACGCAGCGCCCCACGCGGAGGCGCGCTTCGCGGTCCTCGACGAGGTCCTTGTCGGCGCCCTCGCCGAGGCTCGCGCCCCCGTCCGCCCGGACGTCGAGCACGCATGGTCGCTGCTGCGGGCGAGCGGCGGGCGCATGCGGATCGGTGCGCTCGCCGAGCGGCTCGGATGCTCACGCCGTCACCTGGCGAAGCAGTTCCAGCGAGAGGTCGGCGTCTCGCCGAAGGTCGCCGCACGACTGATCCGGTTCGAAGCGGTGCGCCACCAGGTGGGCTCCGCGCCCCTGGTCCGTCTGGCCGCGGAGTACGGCTTCGCCGACCAGGCGCACCTCGCACGTGAGTTCCGTGCCCTGGGCGGCGCCTCGCCGACGGAGTTCCCATTCGTTCAAGACGGGGCTGCCGACCGCGCCTAGGGTCACCGTCATGACTCAGACCGTCTTCCCATGCATCACGTTCAGAGACGCCAAGGCCTCCTTCGACTGGCTCGAACGCGCGCTCGGCGCTGAGCGCCTCGCCGTCTACGAGGACGAAGAGGGCCGCGTCGTCCACGCCGAGCTGCGCATCGGCACCAGCACCATCATGGCCGGGGACGAGCGCCCGGGCTCAAGGGCCACGCCGGCCGGGGTCAGCGTGATCTACGTGGTCGTCGACGATGCCGATGCCGCCTACGAGCGTGCGAGGGCCGCCGGGGCGGAGGTGACCGAACCGGTGGACCAGGACTACGGCTCACGCGATGTCACCCTCACCGACCCCGAGGGCAACCGCTGGTCGCTGGGGACCTACCGCGGCGCCGGCGAGTCCGTCGCCTAGGCGCGGTGGCCTGATGAGCCGTGGCGACCTGGGACGACGTGCGCCGGATCGCGCTCGCGCTGCCCGATACGAGCGAGCGCGTGTCGCGCGACCTTCGTCGGTGGCGCGTGAGGGACAGGCTGTTCGTCTGGGAGCGCCCGCTTCGTCGCTCGGACCTGGAGGCCCTAGGCCACGATGCGCCTGAGGGCCCGATCCTCGCCGCGCGCGTCGAGCACCTCGGCGCCGAGGATGCACTGCTCGCCCACGACGAAGGCGTCTTCTTCACCACCCCGCACTTCGACGGCTACCCGGCCATCCTGGTCCGTCTCGACCGGATCGACGTCGACGGCCTCGACGCGGTGATCGTGGAGGCGTGGCTCGCCCGCGCACCGAAGCGGCTCGAAGAGGCCTAACGGAGCGTGCGGAAGGTGATCGAGTAGCGAAGGGCCTCTGTGGCAGATATGGAGTGCTGCCAGGACCAGCGGGCGCTCCCACTCAGCAGGTAGGCCGAGCGGGGCTCGAGCTCGAGCTCGGCGACGACGCGCTCGCCGCCCGACCCGCGCTGGAAGCGCATCCGACATCGCGCGAGCAGCGACACCCCTGCGATCGCCGGTCCGAAGATCGGCGCGTCGTGGTGCCAGCCGATGCCCGCTCCGGCCGGGTAGCGGCCGACGAGCACCTGGACGAGGTCCTCCGGGTCTCGCTCCATGAGCTGCGCACAGCGATCGCGCAGCCAGAGCATCGGCTCGGGGAGCGGGTCGGTAGGGGCGAGCTCCTTCCGCTGGTACGAGTACTCGAGGCCGAAGTGGCGCACGCTACGGCGGGCCGTCCGTCCGCGCATCACCACAGGCTGGAAGTCGAGCGCGTCGAGCAGATCGAGGAGTCCCCGCTCCTCCTCGGCGGTGACGAACTCCTCGCGGTAGACGAGGCCCTCGGGGAGCGGCGAGGGCTCGGCCGGTCTCGGCGGGCCATACAGGTCGCCGGCCGGTGCGCTGTCTGCTTCCCGGGCGGCCATCCGACGGTCGTTACCCACGTCGACGCGAGCTGCCACATCGCCGGCGCCCGCTTCGGGCGCCCAACCACGTCCCGCCTGCCGAAGCCCTGCAGCCGGAAGGGAAACCCTCGCGCTCGCTCAGCGCCGTTACGGGGCGAGCACCACGACCGCGGCGTCGTCACGGATGGGGTCGGGCGACGCACTGACCACCGCCTCCTGGATCGCCCGTGCGGTAGCCGTCGCGGACCGTCCGGGCGCCCCGTCGATGGCGCTCGCGATGCCCCTCCAGCCGAAGAAGCCGTCGTGGGTCCTGCGCATCGAGATGCCGTCTGAGTAGAGCGCCAAGCGGTCGCCGTTCTCGATTCGCCGCTGGCTGCGGACGAACCGCCGCTTGCGATCGAAGAGCCCCAGCGGGAGCGCGGGCTCGCTCCAGAGCTCTTCGACCGCTCCCTGCCGCGGTGCGAGCAGCGGTGGAGGGTGGCCGCAGTTGATCCAGCTGAACAGCGAGTAGACCGGATTCCAGCGCGCTATCACCGCGGTCACGAAGAACTCGGGCTGCTCCATGGCCTTGAGCGTCTCGTGCATGGTCTGTGCCGCCTCCTCGAGGCTCGCGTCGTTTCGGCGAGCTGCGCGAAGGGCGGCCAGGGCGATGCTGCCCAAGCCGCCGGCCGTCGGCCCCTTGCCGGCGGCGTCGGCGATGGCGATCCAGGAACCGTCTCGATTTTCGACGTAGTCGAACCAGTCACCTCCGACGTCGTAGCTCGGCAGCACGCTTCCGCCGATCTCACCTGCGCCCAGATGCGTGATCCGCGGCGGAAGAAGGCTCTGCTGAAGCTCGGCGGCGGGGTTCATCGGCTTTCGCCGGCGCGCCGCGTCGAAGACGTCGGTGAACCGACCGGCGAGCTCCATGGCGGCTGCTCCCTGCCGACCCAGCTCGAGCAGGCGGTCCTCGGAGGCCCGCAGCGCGAGCAGCAGGCCGACGGCCCGTCCTCGCAGCCACATCGGTGCCATCGCCACCCCGGGGAGCTCCGCCTCGAGACGCAGCCTCAGATCGGGGATGCCGTCCTCGGCGAGCTCCGGGCCGAGCGCGAGGGGGGCGGGCAGACGGGACGGGAAGTGCTCGGCACCGGCCAGGCGCAGAAGGTGAGAGCCGTCGATGTCGACGACGTAGAGGGCCACCGGGACTCCGACCAGCCGCATCGCCTCGGCGACGATCTGCTCGGGAAGGAGAGGAGCCGGTACCTCATCGAGCGCCCGCGCCGCGTCGAGCGGCTCTGGCCTGAGACCGCCGAGCTCGCCCGGCGGTCTCAGTTGTGAGAGCTCCACCTGCCGTCGATCCGTGACGTTCTCGAAGAGTCCGACGAATCCGTAGAGCACGCCGCGGTGACGAAGCGGCCGAGCCTCGATCGAGTACCAGCGGGTGCCGCCGTCGGAGAGCCTGTGTCCGACCGTCGTGCCAACCTCCTCGCCGGTACGGACAGCGCGGCTCATCGGCTGCGCCTCTGAAGGCAGGGGCGACCCGTCTTCGTACAGGAAGACGGTCGCCGGTGGCGTGGCCGACCGGCCGGGCGCAACCGGATCGGCGAGCGCCATCGCTTCTCGCCCGCGCGCGTTGGCCGAGACGACCAGGCCGTCCCCGTCGAGGAGAACAAGCCCGCCATCGACCTCGTCGGTCATGCGCTGGAAGTGCGCCTCGGCGGCCGAGGGAGGATCCTCGGCTGTCGAACCGAGCTGAAGGCACGTCTCGACGGAGTGCGCCACCGCCGCCGCCATCCACTGGCGTGGGGGCGAGGGCTGTAGATCGGCTGTGCTCGCGAGACGCGTGGCGAACGTCAGCAACCGTCGTGCCACCTCGTCGGTTCCGACATCCGCACACGCGTCACTCACCGGCGTCGGCGTGTAACGACCGCCGATCTCGAACAGGCGGAGCACCAGGATCCTGAGAGTGGCGAGCAGCGACCTGTCTCCCGCGAGGGCTTCCTCAACGGCCTCTGATGCTTCGTCGAGGACCGCGCCGGCGACGCCGCGCGCGAGCTCCGCTTCTCCGGGGAAGTGGCGGTACACGGTCGCTCGGCTTACGCCGGCCGCCTCGGCGATCTCTTGGGCATCGAGGCGGCGCCCCTCACGGAGGCTGCGCGCGCTGGCCGCGATGATCGCGGCCCGGCTGCGTCGGGCGTCGGCGCGCTTAGTCCGATCGGGTCTGCTCGTCATCGCGCCGAAGGCACCTCGTTCGTCCCCGACTTCGAGTCACATGCTCGGGACGGGGCACGACTATGGCATAGCTGCGACAGTAAGGGAGCCTGCGCCGTCGGCGTGTCTCATTTCTAATGCGTCTTTACCACTAGTCGTTTCACGAGCGCCTCGACGTGGGACAAGAGTCGAGACCGCCTTCCGAAGAGGAGTTTCACCATGACCCAGATGACCGAAGCCTACGACTGGCGCGGACGCACGCTCGTCGACCAGGACGGCGAGAAGATCGGCAAGGTCGACGAGATCTACGTCGACAATCAGAACGAGGAACCCGAATGGGCGAGGGTGACGACCGGTCTCTTCGGTTCGAACCACTCGTACGTTCCTCTCGCGGGCGCGAGCCCGCAGGGCGAGAACGTCGGGGTCTCTGTCTCGAAGGAGCAGGTCAAGAACGCTCCCGACTACGAGGCGGACGGCGAGCTCTCGCAGGAGCAGGAGGCCGAGCTCTTCCGTCACTACGGCATCGACTACACCGACGAGGGCTCGGTCACGGCGACTCCGGGGCCGGAGACCGCCGCTCCGGCGGACGGGCCGGCTGCGAGCGAGCGACCCGCCGTCGGACATGACACGTCGGGGCCGACGACCGACGACGCTATGACGCGCTCGGAAGAGGAGCTTCACGTCGGGACGGCGGAGCGCGAGCGGGGCCGCGCTCGCCTGCGCAAGTACGTCGTCACCGAGCAGGTCGAAACAACCGTGCCGGTCAAGCGGGAGGAGGTCCGTCTCGAGCGCGAGCCGATCACCGACGGAAACGTCGAGCAGGCCACCGACGGTCCCGCCATCTCCGACGAGGAGCATGAGGTCGTCCTCCACGAGGAGGAGATCGTGGCCGAGAAGCGCGTCGTGCCCAAGGAGCGCGTCCGGCTCGACAAGGAGACCGTGACCGACGAGCGGCAGGTCTCCGAGGAGATCCAGAAGGAACAGATCGAGGCCGACGACGGCACCGGCGCGGCTTAGAGCGGATGGCGAGACGTCGACAGACAACAGGTGGGCGAGCTCACGATGCCCGCGCCAACACAGCGGACGCGGATCGCTTCGCGGCCTCGGCGGAGGTCGCGGAGACCTCCCCCCGGCGTCGGAGCGGCGGAGCTCGGCGGGGCGAGTCGCAACAGAGCGAGAGCGGCGGGGGCGGTCTCTACGGCAGCGACGTCGGGGCCGACCCCGGCAAGGCGAGCCTCGCGGAGCTCGTGGGGACCTTCATCCTCGTCTTCGCGGGCATCGCCGCCGCAACCGCTGCGGCACTCGAACGACCCATCGCCGGAAGTCCCTACGACTCCGTGGTCATCGCCCTGGCGTTCGGGCTGGCCCTCGCCGCCGTGGTGGCGGCGATCGGTCACGTGTCCGGGGGGCACGTCAATCCCGCCGTGACTCTGGGACTCGCCGCCACGGGAAAGTTCCCGTGGAAGCTCGTTCCGCCCTACCTGCTCGCCCAGCTCGGCGGCGCGATCCTCGCCGGACTCGCCACGTGGGCCGTCTTCGGGCGGTT
Organism: uncultured Solirubrobacterales bacterium; assembly: GCA_902806245.1. Classification (GTDB taxonomy): domain Bacteria; phylum Actinomycetota; class Thermoleophilia; order Solirubrobacterales; family Thermoleophilaceae; genus JACCUC01. The sequence goes on along the minus strand of CADCVU010000012.1, from coordinate 25,393 downwards.
GTCCCGCGATAGTGCGCTGCTCGGGGCGACGTTCCCGACCGACACGGCCACGATCGGCCAGGCGCTCATCGTCGAGATCCTCATCACGTTCATCCTGGTCTTCATCGTGCTAGCCGTGGCCACGGACGAGCGGGCTCCGAGCCAGGCGGCTCCGCTCGCCGTCGGCTTCGCGCTCTTCATAGGGGTCGTCATCGGCGGGCCGATATCGGGCGGGGCAGTGAACCCGGCCCGAGCGCTCGGGCCGATGCTCGTGGCCGGCGATCTATCCGCCTTCTGGCTCTACATCGTCGGTCCCATCCTGGGCGGCGTGGCTGCCGCCTTCCTCTACGACCGCGCCGTCTCGAAGACCGACGCACCGGGCTAGGTAATGCCCACACCATCGAAACCCACCAGGGAGACCGAATGACCATCCCCATCGCCGCAGCCGTGACCGACAGCCTGCTCACCGGGCTCAACGAAGTCGTGGCTTTCCTGCCCAACCTGATCGCCTTCTTGGTGATTCTCGTCATCGGCTACGTCGTGGCCGCGATCGTCAAGAAGATCATCACCAGACTGCTTGGCCGTGTGGGGGTCGACAGACGCCTGACCCAGGGCCCAGGCGGTCAGTACATCGAGCAGGCGAGCCCGCAGGGAAGTCCGTCGGCACTGCTCGCGAACGTCGTGCGGCTGCTGATCGTCTTCGCCGCGCTGGTCATAGGCGTGGGCCGCCTCGGCATCCCCGAGGTCACGGCCTTCTTCGCGGGGATCGTCGCGTTCCTGCCGAACCTGCTGGCCGCCCTGCTCATCTTCCTGGTGGCCGGTGCGCTCGCCGGGGCGATCGGCGGGATCATCGCGCGGACCATGGGCGACACCTCCACGGGCAAAGTCGTCGGCTCGGCCGCGCCCGCGCTGATCATGACGATCGCGGTCTTCATGATCCTCACCGAGCTCGGGATCGCCGAGAGCATCGTTCAGATCACCTACACCGTGCTGCTTGCCTCGCTTGGGCTCGGCCTCGCCCTCGCCTTCGGCCTCGGCGGGCGCGACACCGCGTCGAAGCTCGTCTCGGACGCCTACGACAAGGGGCAGGAGAACAAGGAGCAGGTCAAGCAGGAGGCGCGAGCGGGCAAGGAGCGCGGGCAGCAGGAGGCACGGGAGAAGGCTCCGGGCGGACTACAGGAGCGAGCCCAGCAGGCCCAGGGGGCGACCCCGGGCGGCGATACCGACACCCGTCAGCAGACGGGGGCGGTTCGACGCGACCCGGGCCCGCAGGTATAGGCCGGCGGCCGAGCCGACCCGATGAGAGGTGACCCGGCACGGCGGCCGTGACCGATCGAGAAGCAGGAACCGCTCGTAGCCGTCCGAGCTGGGAGGCCGGCGGCAGCGGAACGCCGCCTTTGGCGGCTTCCGCCCCGCCGAGCTCCTCAGCCGCGGGGGCGACACTTCGGTGTCCCCCCGGGCTACCCTGGAGGACCGCCGCGGGTGCGGTGGTGAGCGGGACCATCGTCGCCGATCTCTCGTCGCGCCGGGGTGCGGGCGTGATCGGTCCATCGAGGGGTCGAATCCCTCCTCCGCCGCTGTAGAACTCCCGCCATGTCCCCCTCCGAGGCCACGATCGTCGAGGCCGGCGGGCGCGAGCTGCGCGTGTCAAGCCCCGACCGCGTGATCTTTCCGGAGACCGACCGCTCCCCCGCGGTCACCAAGCTCGGCATCGTCGAGTACTACCTCGCCGTCGGGAGCGGCATCGTGCGCGCGCTCGAGCGGCGGCCGACGACGCTCGAGCGCTGGCCGAAGGGCGTACACCCGGGCATCGTCCTCTCGACGCGCGAGAAGGGCGGTGGCGACGCGTTCTTTCAGAAGCGCATCCCCCGCGGAGCTCCCGACCACGTGCAGACGGCGCGGATCGAGTTCCCGTCGGGTCGCCACGCGGACGAGATCTGTCCCACCGAGGTGGCCGACGTCGGCTGGGCGGCCCACATGGGCACGATCACCTTCCATCCGTGGCCGGTGCGCAGCGATGACGTCGACCATCCCGACGAGCTGCGCATCGACCTCGACCCGCAGCCGGGCACGGACTTCGCCGACGCCGTGCGCGTGGCCGCCGAGGCCCGCGTGCTGTTGGAGGAGCTCGGCTACACCGGCTTCCCGAAGACCTCAGGTGGCCGAGGTGTTCACATCTATCTCCGTATCGAGCCACGCTGGACGTTCACGGAGGTTCGCCGCGCGGCGATCGCCTTTGGGCGCGAGCTCGAGCGGCGTCTACCCGACGAGGTGACGACCAAGTGGTGGAAGGAGGAGCGCGGCGAGCGCATCTTCATCGACTACAACCAGAACGCGCGCGATCGCACCATCGCCTCCGCCTACAGCATCCGGCCGAAGCCTGGTGCGCCGGTCTCGGCCCCGGTGACGTGGGACGAGCTTCCCGAGGTCGCCCCCGAGGACTTCACGGTGGCGACCATGCCGGCGCGCTTCGCCGAGCTCGGCGATCGTCACGCGGCGATCGACGACACCGCTCACTCCCTGCAGCCGCTCCTCGACATGTACGAGAACGACATCGCCCAGGGGTACGGGGACCTGCCCTACCCGCCCGACTATCCCAAGATGCCGGGAGAACCAAAGCGCATTCAGCCCTCGCGCGACCGCGACCGACCGCGGTGACCACCGAGCGCTACGTTGACTGCGGCAGCCTGGCCGAGCCACGCTTGGCCCTCGGGGCGGAGGGCGGCGGCACGACCGGCCCGATGTCTCCGTCCGGAGCCTCGTCCAGGTCGACGATCACCGGCGCGTGATCGCTCGGCCCGCGGCCCTTGCGGGCCTGGCGGTCCACCCATGCCGCCTGGACGCGCTCCGCTAGGGAAGCGCCGGCCAGGACCAGATCGATCCGCATCCCGAGGTCCTGATGGAACATCCCTGCCCGGTAGTCCCAGTAGGTGAACACCCGCTCGTTCGGCCAGCGCTCGCGCACGACGTCGTGCAGCCCGAGCGCCTGTAGCTCCGCCAGCGCCGCCCGCTCCGGCGGTGTCACGTGCGTCTGGTCGGCGTAGGCGTCCGGATCGAACACGTCGTCGTCGGTCGGGGCGATGTTCATGTCGCCACACACGACCGTCGCCTCCGGGGCGGCGGCGACCGTCTCTCGCAGCGAATCCAGCCAGGCCAGCTTGTACCGGTAGTGCTCCGAGCCGGGCTGGCGGCCGTTCGGCACGTACACCGAGACCACCCGGATCCCGCCACACGTCGCAGACACCGCCCGGGCCTCCGGATGCGGAAAGCCCGCCGCGCCGGCGAGTCCCATCCCCACCGCGTCCAACCCCGCGCGCGAGAGGATGGCCACCCCGTTCCACCTCGCCTCGCCGTGAAGGGCGACCGCGTAGCCGCGGTCGGCTAGCTCGTCGCCGAGCAGATCGACAAAGGCGTCGTCCGTGAGCTTGGTCTCCTGCAGGCAGACGACGTCCGGCCGGCGGTCGTCCAGCCAGGGCAGCAGGCGCGGCACGCGCTGCTTGACCGAGTTCACGTTCCAGGTCGCGATTCGCACCGAGCGCACCGTACCGGGGGTTCGAGTCCCCTCCCCCTTCATCGCCCGAGCGCCACCATCTCCGCTCCCGTGCCCTTGGTTCGGCGTCGAGCACTCAGATCTTGCCCATGCCACTATTATAGTTCTAGATGCTTCGAACTAGGCGACGACCATGAGGGTGCCGTCCCACCCATCGACCGACGCGCTGCGCCTCCCCGAGGTGCTCCACGCCCTGAGCGACCCGGTCCGGCTGGAGATCGTATGCGCGCTCGACGGAGGCTCGGAGGTGGCCTGCGGGCATCTCGAGGCGCCGGTCTCGAAGTCGACTCTCAGCCACCACCTCAAGGTGCTGCGCGACGCGGGCGTCACGCGGACGCGCGCCGATGGGACCCAGCGGCTCGTCTCGCTCCGCCTCGAGGAGCTCGAGGCTCGCTTCCCCGGCCTCCTCGGCTGCGTGGTGGACGGCGCACGCAGAGCGATCTGAGTCATACTCGAACGTTGCGCCGAGAACCGCCGGGTGCTATACTTCGACAGTTGCCGAACAATAGAAGGAATGAGGAACGCGAGTGGCAGTGAACACCGAACCCCGCCGAAATCGAGCAGGGCCCGATACCGACCGTCAACGCCGCCGACGCGGTGCGCACAGCGCCGAGCCGACCGCCCGCGAGGCCGCCGAGACGCGGCCCGTGGACCCGAGCCTGGATTCGGTCCAGCTGTTCTTCCAGCAGGCGACGCGCTACCCGCTGCTGACCGCGGCCGAGGAGATCGAGCTCGCGCAACGGTTCGAGCGTGGCGACGTCCAGGCCAAGGACCGGATGATCAACGCCAACCTCCGTCTGGTCATCTCGCAGGCGCGCCGCTACCAGGGCCAGGGTCTCTCACTGGGTGACCTGATCCAGGAGGGCATGCTCGGCCTGATCCGCGCGGTCGAGAAGTTCGACTGGCGACGCGGATTCAAGTTCTCGACCTACGGGACGTTGTGGATCCGTCAGTCGATCCAGCGGGGCCTGGCCAACTCGGGCCGCACGATTCGCGTGCCGGTGCACATCGGCCAGCGCGAGCGGAAGGTCCGCAAGGTCGAGCAGGAGCTCGCCAAGAAGCTCGGGCGCGACCCCACCGATGCGGAGATCGCAGAGGCGGCGGAGCTGTCCGAGGAGCTGGTGATTGAGGCTCGCGAGATCGCTCGGCACCTGACCAGCCTCGACCAGGCGGTCGGCGAGGACGGCGAGACCGCCCTCGGCGATCTGCTGCCGAGCGATCGGCCGCAGCCGGACGAGGAGGTCGGGGAGGCACTCGGCGAGGCTCGCGTCCGCGAGGTCGTCCGCCAGCTTCCCGAGGATGAGCGCAAGGTCGTGACCCTGCGCTTCGGCCTCGGCGGGAGCGAGCCGAAGTCGGTCCGCGAAACCGGTGCCGAGCTCGGAATGAACGCCGAGCGCACGCGCAAGGTCGAGGAGGCGGCGCTGCGGCTGCTCGCCGAGAGCGGCGACCTCGAGGAGCTACGCGAGGCGGCCTAGGGGCTGCCTCGCGCGCGGGGCGACGAAGGGCGTCAGGCGACGACGCTCTTCACGCCGCCGCGCGCCGATGACTCGGAGAGCCAGCGCGCGTCGCGGCGCAGAGCGCGACTGAGCGCCGCCACGCAGTTCGGATCGAACTGCGTGCCGGCGCAGCGCTGGAGCTCGTCAAGCGCGGCCCGCTCGTCGCGCCCGCGACGGTAGGGACGGTCCGAGGTCATGGCCTCGAAGGCGTCGGCGACGAGCATGATCCGCGACTCCAGCGGGATCGTCTCCCCGGCGAGGCCGTCGGGGTAGCCCGATCCGTCGAGGTACTCGTGATGGTGCAGCACCCAGTACGCCTCCTCGAACAGCTCGGCGCCGAAGAGGATCGAGTGCCCGAGGGTGGTGTGGGTCTTCATGACCTCGAACTCATCGTCGCTTAGCCGGCCCGGCTTCTGAAGGATGGCGTCGGCGATCCCGATCTTGCCGACGTCGTGGAGCAGGCCGGCGAGCCTGAGCTTGAGCACGCGGCGTGGCTCCAGCTCGAGCTCCTGACCCACGAGCACGCAGAGCTCGGCCACCATGTCGCAGTGACTGCGGGTGTAGGCGTCCTTGGCGTCGACGGCGCGGGCCAGGGCCGCGGTCAGCCCGCGTTGGTGGTCGGCTGCGGTGAGCGTGTAATCCGCGCTCGCCGGCCGGCGCTCACGCTCGGTGCTCGCCTTGGTGGCGCCGTTGCGGCGCGAGAGCTTGCGGTCGTACAGAGCGCGGTCCGCGCTGAAGAGCAACAGGCTCTGGCTCGGCCCGGCCGTCGGCCACTCGGCGACGCCCCACGATGCTCCGAGCTCGAGGTTGAGCGCCTTGACCTGCCGATCGATCTGCGACGCCAGGGTGTCGGCCTCCGCGGCCCGGCGGCCCGGGAGGATCAGCCCGAACTCGTCGCCGCCGATCCGCGCTGCCGAGTCGCCCGGTTCGAGCATGCGCCGGACCGTCTCGCCGACCAGGCGCAGGATGCGGTCGCCCTCGGCGTGCCCGTAGCTGTCGTTGATCTGCTTGAAGTCGTCGAGGTCGAGCATCGCGACGCTCAGCGGGAGCTGATCGCGCCCGGCCCGTTCGAGCTCGCGCGCCAGCTCCTCCTGGTACTCGCGGTGGTTGAGCAGGCCGGTGAGCGAGTCGACGCGCACGAGAGCCTCGAGGCGCTCGACGAGGTTGGCGTTGGCCAGCGCCAGCGCGGCCTCCGCGGCGTACAGCTCGAGCAGCGAGGTCTCCTTGGGCAGAAGGTGTCGGACCCCGGGGCGAGGGCGATCAGCATCCCAAGCCGCTGGCCGCGGAAGACGAGGGGAGCGGTCGCCAGCGCTCCGAGCGGGGCGTCGGGGTGAGCCGCCATGTCGGCCAGCTCCGGAACCTCGGCCAGCTCGGAGAGCGTCAGCGGCTGGTCGAGGAGCTCCGGGCGGGCCTCCGCCAGCGCTTGAGCACATCGAGCGAGGCGATCGGGACGCCCTTCGAGCCGTGAGCACTGACGTGGTCGCCTCGGAACGCGAGGACGGCGATCTCGCGACCCAGCAGAGGGGCCTGGGCGCGGGACATGATCTTGCGCAGAACCTCGTCGGTGCGAGGAACCGACACCAGGTCGTGGAGGGATGCCGACAGGTCCTCGGCCGCGGCCTTCTGATCGTGGATCTCGGCTTCGAGCGAGCGCTGGCGCTGGCGCTGCCTGAGCAGGGCGCGACGGCCGCCCACCATCGCCAGGGCAAGGGGCGCACCGATGAACGCGCGTGTGCGCGGCACGGCCGCGCCGAAGCCGGCGGCGAACGCCCCCGCGACCCCGGCGGCGAGCCACCGCCCTCCGGTCGGGTGGCGCTCCCACTGGACCTCGTGGATGCACTCGCTCGCCCCGGTGACTCGACACTGCGAGTGACTGACGTGACCGTGGGCTGGGCGAACATCGTCGGTACGCAGGAGAGCATGCCGGCCGTGTAGTCGCAATCGAAGCGGTCGTATCCCACACCGGCCGTGTCGACGTAGCGAAAGCGCGCATACGCGTCGTCGAGCTCGAGCAGCTCGAGCTGATGGGCGCGCGTCATCCGCCCGGCGGTCCCGGACAGGACGCTGTAGACCAGGCGCGGGCTGCCGACGCCCCGCAGGGCGAGCTTGAAGCCGGACAGGGCCGGGTTGTCGGCCGCTGTCTGCCCGATGCGCCAGGCGACGTCGGGCTGGCCGAGCACCACCGACGCCGAGCGAAAGAGCTCGATCTTGGTGGCGAAGTCGAACCAGTAACCCGGGTTGCGAAGCTGCTGCTCGTAAGCCTGCAGACCCGAGTGCCTGAGGACCGCGACCACGCCCGAACGGCCGGCCTCGCGTTCGACGTAGCTCAGGATGAGCCTCGACGTCAGCCCGCTGGTGTGCCGCGCACCGGCCGCGATGCGGCGCTCGGCCTCCGATGGCGTCTGTTCGGCCATGTTCGACTCTTTCGGTGCGAGCGCCTTTTTCCTTGAGCGTCAACCGACATCGGCCGGTTTCTTGCGGCTTGTACGGAGCCTTCCCCGAGTCGGATCTCGCCTGTCCTCCTGGTCGTTTTCGTTCATGGGGTCAAGGAGGGCGGGGCTCGTGCCGACGACTCACAGGTGGCGAGTCCGGGGCGCATCGTGTGGGGCCATGCCGTTGTCGGCGTCGGCGTGCTCGTCCGACGCCTCAGCGGGCCGGCCGCGCTGCTGTCTCTGACCACTCTGGTGCTCGCCGGAGCCACGTCCTCCGCCGCCGACGTCGGGACAGCTCTGGTTCTCGGCATCCCCGTCGTCGTCCTCCTCGGCGGCCGCACTCTCGCCGTATCCCTCGGTGCGCTCGGATGGGTCATATTTCCGCCCGAGCACCGAGCGGTGCTTTCGGACATCGCCTCGGCGCCCGGCTACAGGTCCGAGCCAGAGGGCGGCGCACGGGCCGAGCAAGGTCCGTGGTCCGACGTGTAAGTAATGCTCTCCTGGTAGCTTTGGGCTAGCTCGCGCACCGGCGCGGCCCGGACTTGGGAGGGGACGTGGCGGACGGCGAAGTGGTTCGCCGGCGGCAGGGACCGTCGGGGGCCGGTCATCGCGGCGGCGGTCGTCGTGACCGGGATCATCCTCGCCCTGACCGTCGGCTTGACCGTCGCGCTGTCGGACGTGCTGCTGCTCTCCGCCGCGGGCGTCGCGCCGCGGGCCCGCGCCGTCGATTGGCCGGGATTCTGGAGCTGGTGGCGTCTCCAGACCCGTCCCATGGGCAAAGGGGCGGCCATCGCCTCGATCAACGCCGTCTGGCCGCCGCTGCGGCGCCTGCTGCGTCCGGACTACCTCTTCGTGACCTATCCGGGGACGGAGCGCCACAAGCGCCTCTACTTCCCGCCGTGGGTCGAGCGGACGCTGCGCCCCGTGTTCCCCAGTGGCGTGATCCGCTTCGGACGCTACTGGGGTCTGATCGTCTCCGGCGTCGCGACGGCCGAGACCCTCGAGAGCTCTCCCGAGCGCATGCGCGCTCTCCTCGACGAGACGCGCGGCCAGTTTCCGGGCGTCGAGGTCATCGCCCTCGCCGGGCGCCTCCCCGGTGTCGCCGAGAAGACCGGCGTCGGCCTCGAGCCCCCGTTCATCCACGGCAACAGGGGCACCGTCTGCGCGATGGCCGGAGCCGCCCGCGAGCTGGCCCGACTGCTCGGCAAGCGACCGGCGGAGGTGACGATCGGGCTGGTCGGTAGTGGCGGGTTCATCGGCTCGCGCCTGCTCGCGAGCCTCGGCGGAGAGTTCTCTCGAGTGATCGCCCTCGACCCCCGCTTCGAGGGAGATCCGAGCGAAGATGGCGGCATCCTCTACACGGACCGCCCCGAGGACCTTGTCGAGGCCGAGGCCGTGGTCGTGCTGACCGCCCGGGGCACCGACACGGCGACCATGGTCCGGCACCTCGCGCCCGGGGCGGTCGTCGCCGACGACACCCATCCCGAGATCCCCGTGCCGATCCGGGCTGCCATGGAGCAACGCGGCGCAATAGTCCTCAAGGCCGCCATGGCCGACGAGCGCATCCGGATCCTTCCGCGCATCCCCACCTTCCGCGCCGACGACATACCCGGCTGCCTGCTCGAAGCCCTCGTGGTCGTCCAGCGCGGGAGCGAGGTCCTCGAGACTCAGGAGGGGTTCAACGCGGCCGCCGCGGAGCTCGGCTTTCGAGCTCGCCTCGCGCCGCACCTCAACGCTGCGTAGGCCAACCGGAGGGCGCCGGCGCGCTCGCCGGATTCGAGGCGGCCGAACGCGGGTACCTGCTCAGGTATGGACAACGAGCACGACAGATCCGACAAGCGCCCCGAGGGCGCCCCTCCCGAGCAGGTCGCCGACGACGAAGAGGGTCAGGCCGACGCCGCGCGCGGTCCCGCCGAGTCCAACGCGGGCGTGCCCAACGAGGACGGCCAGGCGACCGGGAATCCCGCCAACGCGGGCTAGACCGGTATAGGTCGCGTCCCGGGCGCGACCGAGGAAGCCAGGCCTGGTTCGCGGCCTAACCTTGCTGGGTGCTCGAAGCGCTCAAACCCGTCCTCCGCGCCGCCGGCGGCGCGGCCTTCGTCGTCGGGACGATCCTCTTCCTGATCAACCCGCCGTCGCTCTCGGGGGCGGGGGAGCTCGTCGCCTTTGTGGCCGGAGCACTCGCGCTCGTCCTCGTGACCGCGTGGGCGACCGTGACCCTCGGGGGACGCCGAGGCATGGAGGAGGGTGAGTTCGAGCGCGTGGTCGAGCGCAGCGAGGAGCTCGCCCGGCGGCCGGCCCGCGGTCGCGAGCCGACCGACTTCGAGCGGGTCGTCGGCGAGGCGATCGACCGGCTGCCGGACGAGTTCCGCGAGCTCGTCGTCGACACGCCGGTCGTGGTCTCGCAGCGCGGACGCGAGGCGGGCGCCTACGGGCACTACTTCGGCGGGACGATCGCCAGCGACCACCACGAGGACCGGATCGTCGTCTACCAGGACACCCTGGAGCGCGACTTCGGTCACGACCCCGAGCTCCTCGGCCGCCAGATCGAGCGCACCCTGCGCCACGAGCTCGCGCACCACCTCGGCTGGAACGAGCAGGGCGTGCGCGAGCTGGGGCTCTGAGCCGGCGACCGTCTAGCCTTGCCGTCCTCGGGAGAGGTGTCCGAGTGGCTTAAGGAGCGCGATTGGAAATCGCGTGGGCGGGGTTGACCTGCCTCGAGGGTTCGAATCCCTCCCTCTCCGCTGACCGCGCCGCAGTACGAGCGCGACAGACCGCGCGCTAGCGTTGCCCGGGTGAGACGCCCGGTCATCGGCCTCTGCGCCGCCGTCGAGGACGTGAGCTATCGCGTCTGGAACGACGCGGCGAGCATGCTCCCGCGCGCCTACGCCGAATCGGTCCAGCGGGCGGACGGGCTGGCGATCCTGTTGCCTGCAGACGACGCGGTGGCCGAGCGACCCGACGAGCTGCTCGACCTGCTCGACGGCGTGGTCTTCGCCGGAGGCTCGGACATCGACCCCCTGACCTACGGTGCCACGCCGCACCCGAGCGTCACCGGGACCGACCCGGCGCGTGACCGTTTCGAGGTCGCACTCGCCCACCGCGCGCTCGAGCGCGACCTGCCCCTGCTCGGAATCTGCCGCGGGATGCAGCTGCTCAACGTCGCCACCGGCGGGACGCTGGTTCCCCACCTCCCCGACATGCTCGGTAGCGATCGCCATCGCCTCGAGCCCGGCGTGTTCTGCTGGCACGAGGTTCGCCTCGAGTCGGGATCGCTGGCCGCCGAGGCCGTCGGCGGCGAGCGGACGACGGTCGGCTCACACCACCATCAGGGTCTCGCAGAGATCGGCGAGGGCCTCGTGGCCACCGGATGGTCGGTCGAGGACGATGTCGTCGAGGCGATCGAGCTGCCCGAGCGGCGGTTCGCGCTCGGGGCGCTCTGGCACCCCGAAGTCGACGCGAGAAGCCGCGTGATCGGGGCGTTTGTCGAGGCCTCACGCGCCCGCGTGCCAGCGGGCGCCTAGGACCGGCTGTCCCGCCCGGCTACTCGCCGTCGCCGATCTCGCCCGGCCAGTTGCTGCTCATCGCGAAGACCGCCTTGCGCAGACTCCGGTCGGCCAGCATGCGCAGCAGCTTGTACATCGTTCCCTCGATCACCGCAGCGCCGAGCAGGGCGGGCCATTGGACGTCCTGCTGCGCGGTGTCCGGAGGGGCCTCGCCGAACGCCTGGCTCCAGAGCTTCGCGGCGAGCTTCTGGCCGAGAATGCCAGCGACGAGGATGATGGGGAAGGTGAGTGCGGAAGGAAGGCTCTGCATGCTTCGCGTTGCCTACCCACCCGGAAGCGACGCTACGCGTGGCCGTCTACCTCGATCGAGGGCTACCCGCCCAAGCCCTAGACCTCGAGCGGCATGACGAGCCGCACGTGGCGCCGGGCCACGAGCATGAAGCCGACCTGCTGGGCCTCGCGCGAGCCGTCGAGGGGAGTGACGGCCGCGTCCTCGATCGAGAAGAAGTCGCGCTCGCCCTGGTTGACGTAGTCGGAGAGACGGCTGCGAAAGCCCTCGCGTGGCAGGGTCAACTTGCCCTCGATCCGGTAGCGGTCGGTCTCGAGGAATACAGGTTCGCGCCGCTGGTCCATGGCGCGGGGATGCTAGCCGGGCCTCGGGCGGCGAGCGCCGGGGACGGCCGCTCGCGTCAGCCCGCGACGAGCGCGTATACGACGAAGCCCATGAAGAGGGCGAGCCAGGTGAGCTGAAAGCGACCGCCGAAGCTGCGCTGGTGCAGCCGCCACCAGGCCAGCGACCCCCCGACGAGCCCGACGATGCCGGCCACGATGGCCTCGGGCTGAAGCTCCCACGACGTGAAGGCGATGCCGAAGGCCACCGGCAGCGTCGACTGGAAGACCATCGCCCCGGTGATGTTCCCGAGCGCCAGGCTGTCCTTGCCCTCGCGCACCCAGATCACGCTGTTGAGCTTCTCGGGCAGCTCGGTGGCGAGCGGGGCGAGCACGAGCGCGAGCACGAGAATGGGCACGCCGATGCTCAGGGCCACGGATTCGATCTCCGCCACGAACAGGTTGGCGCCGCCGACGATCGCCGCGATCGAGACGACGAGCTGAGCGATCAGCTGGAAGTTGTTGGGCGGGTCGTCGCGGGTCCAGTCGAAGTAGAGCGGGGCGTCGGGCTCGCCCTCGCCGCCCCTGCCCTGCTTGACCGTCCAGTACGTGTAAGCGACGTAGGCGAGCACGAAGAGGACCGCCGCGGCGATGCGCAGGCCGGTCGGGAGGCCGAGCGCGCCGAAGAGGATGGCCAGCCCGAAGAAGACCACGAAGAAGGCGAAGTCCCGCTGGCCGGTCTTCACCTCTGACCGGATCTGCTCGTCCTGGTCGCGCCGGTTGCGGTACATGTAGGCCGAGAAGCCGATGATGGCCATCGCGAGCGTGCCGAGCAGGAAGGGCGCGCCGATGATCGCCCCGATGGCGATCTCCTGCTGCGTCATCGAGCCGCCCTGTATCAGCGCGATCACCGGGATCACCGACTCCGGCAGCGCGGTGGCCACGGCGGCCAGCAGGCTCCCGACCGCGCCCTGCGCGAGCCCGAGCCGCACCCCCGCCCACTCGACGGAGTTGGTGAAGAAGAACGCCCCGACGACGATGAGGACGAAGGAGACGAGGAGGAGGACGTAGGTCACGCGCCGGGAGTCTCCCAGAAGCGCGGGTTCAGGTCTCGGGCTCGTCGCCGGGCGGGCTGGCCGAAGCCAGCACCCTGTCGTAGAGGAGCGCCGCGGCGACCCCTCCGACCACCGGGCCGACGACGTAGAGCCACACGCTCTCGAGGTTGCCCGAGACCACCATCGGCCCGAGAGCCCTGGCGGGGTTGACCGCTCCGCCGGAGATCGGACCCGCGATGAACACGCCGCACGCGAGGGCAAAGCCGACGGCGATCGGCGCGACTCCCTCGTCCACCCTCGGATCGGTTGCCACCGAGAGGACGACGAAGACCAGGATGAACGTGATCACGACCTCGACGAGGAGGGCCTGGACCGACGACACGCCGGTCGCCGGTCCGGTGCTGGCCAGGAACCCGCCCGCGCTCGTGCGCGACTCGTCGCCGAAGATCCCCCAGGCCACGAGCGCCGCCAGGATCGCCCCGGCGAACTGGGCCGCCACGTAGGCGGGAACGTACTTCCACGGCAGCTTCCCGGTGGCCGCCAGGGCGGTCGTCACCGCCGGGTTGACGTGCGCCCCGGAGACGTGCCCGATCGCCGCCACCACCGCGACGAGCGCGACGCCGAAGGCCAGCGCCACCGCGAGCGAGTCGTAGCCTCCACCGGCCGTCGGGCGGTCGAGCAGGGCGGCGATCGCCACGGCGATGCCGGTGAGTACGAGGACGAAGGTACCGACGAGCTCGGCAACCGCCGTCCGCGCCATGTTCGCGCCGACGTCGGTCCCGTAGAGGCCGGTCGAGCTCGGCCCCGCACCGGGCTCGACCCTGCCACCCCCGTCGCGGTCAGCCACGCCGGGCGATCACTATCCGTTCCGACGCCCGGCGCGACGGTCGCTAGCGCCGACCGCCGGCCGGAGGCTGGCCCTGACCGCCCTCGCCACCTCTGGAGGCCTGACGCGTCGGGTCCTCCTGCAGGCGCCCGCGGCCGGGCGCCGGCTGCTCGATTCCACCGCGCTGGGTCTGCTCCTGGCCTCCGCCCGGGCTTCCGCCGCGGGCGGCGTGCTCGCGCTGCGCCCTCTGCTTGGCCTGTTCGGCGTCCTGCTGGCCGCGGTCCTTGCCGAGCTCGTAGTCGCGGCGGACCTCGCTGCGCTTCTCCTGGCCCTTCTCGTAGGCGTCGTTGATCATCCTGCTGGCGACGTCCCGTCCTCCGAGGCCGAAGGCCAGGGCGAGAGCTCCGGCCAGGCCGTAGAGCAGCGCCTGGAAGGCGATCGGGACGATCTCGGGAGCGATCTCGAGCTGGTCGAGGATCATGAACCCGGCAATGACCATGATCAGGCCCGGCACCACGGTCTTCACGATGCTGCCCGTCGGGGTGTCGCCCATCGTGCGCTGCACGAGCCCGCCGAGCGCGGCCGACGCTGCGGCCGCGATGACGAAGATCAGGATGGCGGCGACGATCTTCGGCAGGTAGCCGTACACGCCCTCGAGCAGCGAGGTCAGCCCGGGGTTGCCGGTGTAGGAGATGGCCACCGAAAGCGCACCGAGCAGTACGAAGAAGAAGACGACGGTGCCGATCAGCCGCGAGGGACTGGAGCCGGGACTGACCCGCTCGGCGTACTGGCCGTACTCGTTGTTGTGCAGCGTCCGGTCCAGGCCGACCCGGCTCAGCAGCCGAGCGGTGATCGTCCGCAGGACCCGTGCGACCACGTAACCGACGAGAAGGATCAGCAGGAAGACGACGATCGTCGGGATGGCCTGGAGAACCGTGTTGAGCAGGTTGTTCAGCGTGTCGCTGGCGTTCAAAGTGGGACTCCTTAGGTCTCGGGAAGCGGCGTGCGCAGCCTGGAGGCCGCGATGTGGTGCGACTTATACCCGAAGTGGAGCGTCGTAGACCGCCCGAGCGCCGGCTCTGGCCCGAGAAAGTCTCAGTTTCCCGTCCGATAGCCTCGGCGAGGGCTAATTGGGACGCATCAACCTCGGCGGTGAGCCTTATCGACCGGACGAACGACGACGACCGAGGCCGCCCGGACGACGCGTCGAGAGCGATGAGCGGCTGCGACACGCGCCGCCGCGCGGACGCCCGCCGCAACCGCGAGCGGATCCTCAACGTCGCCGCCGCGGTGTTCGCCGCCAATCCGAAGGCGAGCCTGCGTGAGGTGGCGACGACAAGCGGCCTGGGGCGCTCGACGTTGTTTCGTCACTTCCCGGCCCGCCAGGACCTGATGGGAGCTCTCGAGGCGCGGTCAGCGGTCGCGATGGAACCTTTGGGGCCCTCGCCGCGCAGCGACGGACTCGTCATCGCGCCGCCCGCCGGCGCGAGCGAGCTCAGGGCGGCCGAGCTCGGCGAGCTGCGCCCCGCGGGCCGCCTCGGCGCCAGCGACCCGCTGGTGCTCGACGCGACCGAGGTGCTCAACGAGGTACCTCCCCATCTCGTGGCCGATCAGCTCGTGGCCGAGGCACGGCGCATCGCGGGCGTCTCCGTGGCGCTGTACGTGATCGACATCGACGGCTCGCACCTGCGGCGGCTCGCGGGCTCCGAGGACTTTCCCCCGCACCTCGAGGGTCCGCTCGCCGTCGGCCCCGAGATCGCCCCCGACGCGCTCACCGAGCTCGACGACCGCGTCCAGTCGATGCTGCCCGGCTGCGTTCCGGTCCCGATGTGGCTCCGCGGCCGGGCGCTCGGCGTGCTGCTCGCGCTCAGGGCGCCTCGCGAGCCGCTGGCCGAGCTCGCGCGCCAGGGGACCGCCGCGCTCGAGCTCGCGGGTGCGTACACCGACGTGTTCGAGGTCGCGCGCCGCCGCCGAGAGACGAGCCCGGCCGCGGAGATCCAGCTCAACCTCCTCCCTCCCCGCCACGCGCGGATCGCCGGAGGTGAGCTCGCGGGGAGCCTCCTGCCGAGCTACGACGTCGGCGGCGACTGGTTCGACCACGTCGAGAACCGCGACGGGGCCTGGCTCGCCATCGCCGATGCCTCGGGCACCGGACCGAAGGCGGCGGCACTGTCGTCGGTCCTCCTCGGAGCTCTGCGCGCGGCGCGGCGAACCGGCGGGGACATCGAGCAGGCGGTCCGCGACATGAACGAGGTCGTCGACCGGATCGGGGCGCCGGACTTCTCGGCGACCGGCGTCGTCGCCCACTGGCACGCGCCGACGAGCTATCTGAGATGGGTGAACTGCGGCCACCCGCCGCCGCTCCTGGTGGGCGAGGACGGCAGCCTCGCCGAGCTCGAGGGCACGACGGTTCCCGCCTTCGGGCGTGCGCCCACCGGCCAGGAGCTGCGGCCCGACGGCCGTGTCATGCGGCCGGGAGAGCGCCTGATCCTGCTCACCGACGGCATCTCGGAGCGCCGCACCGCCTCGGGAGGAGCGTTCGGAGCGGACGGGGTCCGAGCTGCGGTCCGCGCCGCTCGCGGTGGCTCCGCGGCCGCGACCGCTCGCGCGATACAGCGCGCGGTGATCGACGCCTCGCCGCGGCCCGTCGAGGACGACGCCGCGGTACTCGTGCTCGCGGTGACCTGACGGATCGAAGGCCGCGGCGCGGCGCTCGCGCTGGTGCCTCAGGCGACCGCCGCGGCGCGGTCTCGCGAGCCGCCGCGCTGCAGCGTGTGCTCGGTCTCGTCGAAGCTCCGCGTGCGCAGCCGCAGCTCCCACGAGAAGCCCGGCCACAGGGTGGTGTTCTTGCCGGTCTCGTCGAGGTACCAGCTGTTGCAGCCGCCCGTCGTCCAGACCGTCTTGCGCATGCGCTCCTGGAGATCGGCGTTGTAGGCGTCCTGCACGTCCTTGCGGACCTCGAAGCTCGTGGCCTCACGCTGCTCGAGCGCCTTGAGGGTCTCGAGCAGGTAGCGCACCTGCGACTCCGTGTAGAAGACGACCGACGTGTGGCCAGGACCGAGGTTCGGCCCTACGAGCAGGAACAGGTTGGGAAAGCCGGCGACGGTCGTCCCCAGGTGGGCCTGCGGGCTGCCCTGCCAGGTCTCGCGGAGGCTGCGGCCGTCGCGCCCGTAGATGTGCTCGGAGCCGACCATGTCGGTGGCGCGAAAGCCGGTACCGAGGATGATCGTGTCGATCTCGCGCTCGGTCCCGTCCGCGGTGACGATCGAGTGCGCGCGAACCTCCTCGATGCCCGAGTGCACGACCTCGACGTTGTCGGACGCGAGCGCCGGGTACCACTCGTCGGAGATGAGGATGCGCTTGCAGCCGAGGCGGTAGGCGGGAGTCAGCTCCTCGCGCAGCTTCTCGTCGCGCACGTGGCGGCGCAGGTGCCAGCGCGAGGCCACCTCGGCCGCCTTCATGATCTGCGGTCGGTAGACGAGGCCGGGCACCATCAGAAGCTCCTGGCGCCAGTAGACGAGCGTTCGCGTGAGCTTCTGGAGCCACGGGAAGCGCCGGTAGGCGCGCCGCTCGAGCCGGGTGGTGGCCCGGTCGGGGCGCGGCAGGATCCACGGCGGCGTGCGCTGGTAGACGTGCAGCCGGCCCACCTGCGGCTGGATCTCCGGTACGAACTGGATCGCCGAGGCCCCCGTGCCGATCACACCGACGCGCTCGCCGTTGAGGTCGTGCTCGTGATCCCACTCCGCCGAGTGGAAGATCTTCCCCTCGAAGGAGTCGAGCCCTTCGACCTCGGGCCAGGCGGGAGCGCTCAGCGGCCCCATGGCCGACACGAGGTAGTTGGCCGTGAGCTCTCCCGAGGACGTCGCGATGTGCCAGTGCTGCGCATCCTCGTCCCAGCGCGATCCCTGCACCTCGTGACCGAAGCGCACGTAGGAGTCGACCCCTCGCTCGGCCGCGGTGCGGCGGATGTACTCGTAGATCTCCGGCTGCTCCGAGTAGGTGCGGCTCCAGTCGGGGTTGGGCGCGAACGAGAACGAGTAGAGGTGCGACGGGACGTCGCAGGCGCAGCCGGGATACGTGTTGTCGCGCCACGTGCCGCCGACGTCGCGCGCGCGCTCGAGCACGACGAAGTCGTACATCCCCTCCTCGAGCAGGCGCATCCCGAGGGCGAGGCCCGAGAACCCCGCACCGACGATGGCGATGCGTGCGTGGTCGGGGAGCGGGTCCGCCTCGGTGGGTGCCGTGGGTGCGTCGAGCTGGGTCATTGAGGTGGACTCGTTCGTCGGGTGCCAGCGTTCGAGGTGAACGTTACATCAGATGGTGTAACCGAGTTCGGCGCGCGCCTGGAAGTAGTCTGCCCCGATGGCCCACGACGCCGATGTCATCGTCGTCGGGGCGGGCCTCGCCGGGCTCGTCGCCACGGCCGAGTCCGTCGACGCCGGCCGGCGGGTCATCCTCGTCGACCAGGAGCCCGAGGCCTCGCTCGGGGGCCAGGCCTTCTGGTCGTTCGGCGGGCTCTTCCTCGTCGACTCGCCCGAGCAGCGCCGTCTGCGCGTGCGCGATTCGCGCGAGCTCGCGCTCGACGACTGGCTCGGCGCCGCGGCCTTCGACCGCGACGACGACGCCTGGCCGCGCCGCTGGGCGGAGGCCTACGTCGACTTCGCCGCCGGCGAGAAGCGGGCGTGGCTCCACGCGCAGGGCGTGCGCTGGTTCCCGTTCGTGCAGTGGGCCGAGCGTGGGGGCTACGGGGCGGTCGGACACGGCAACTCCGTGCCGCGCTTCCACGTCACCTGGGGGACCGGCCCGGGAATCGTCGAGCCGTTCGTGCGGCGCGTGCGCGAGGCCGAGTCCCGTGGGCTCGTGTCGCTGCGCTTCCGCCACCGCGTCACCGCGGTGCTGTCGAACGCCGGGGCGATCGAGGGCGTGGCCGGCGACGTGCTCGCGGCGAGCTCCGCCGAGCGCGGCGCTCCGAGCTCGCGTGAGGTGACGGGTGAGTTCCAGCTGCGCGCGCAAGCCGTGGTCGTCACCGCGGGCGGCATCGGCGGCGACCACGACTTGGTGCGGCGCAACTGGCCCGAGCGCCTCGGCGAGCCGCCGCCGGAGATGCTCTCCGGCGTGCCCGAGCACGTCGACGGGCGCATGCTCGCGGCCGTCAACACCGCGGGCGGGCGGATCATCGGCGCCGATCGGATGTGGAACTACCCCGAGGGGGTGCGCAATCCGGCGTCGATCTGGCCCCTCCACGGCATCCGCATCCTCTCCGGGCCCTCGCCGTTGTGGCTCGACGCCGAGGGCCGCAGGCTCCCCGTCCCGCTCTTCCCCGGCTTCGACGCGCTCGGCGCGGTCGAGCACATCGTCAAGGCCGGCCATCGCCACTCGTGGTTCCTGCTCAACGAGCGCATCCTCGCCACCGAGTTCGCGCTCTCGGGCTCCGAGCAGAACCCCGACCTGACCGGGCGCGACATCCCCGAGCTGCTCAAGCGCGTGCTCGCGCGCGCGGACACGCAGCTCGACCGGTTCGCCCGCGAATGTCCGGACTTCGTGCGCGCGCGCACCGTCCCGGAGCTGGTGGCCAAGATGAACGAGCTCGCCGGCGAGCCGCGCGTCGACCCGGCGGCGCTCGAGGCGGAGATCCTGACGCGCGATCGCCAGGTCGAGTCCGGCCTCGGCAAGGACTCGCAGCTCACCGCGATCGCCGCGGCGCGCCGGTTCCTGACCGACCGTCTGGTTCGGGTCGAGAAGCCCCATCGGTTGCTCGACCCCGATGCCGGCCCACTCGTCGCCGTGCGGCTGTCGATCCTCACGCGCAAGGCCCTCGGCGGTCTCGAGACGGACCTGGACGGGCGTGTGCTCGGGGCCTCGGGTGAGCCGCTGGGCGGAGTGTACGCCGCGGGAGAGATCGCCGGGTTCGGCGGCGGCGGGGTTCACGGCTACCGCGCGCTCGAGGGGACGTTCCTCGGCGGGTGTCTGTTCTCGGGGCGGGTCGCGGGCCGGGCCGCGGCGGCGGCGGTCGGCTAGAGGGCGGCGCTCTCCCAGACGCGCCGCGGACCCGAACTTGACCACCGAGGCCTCCTCGCCGCCGCCTCGCCGTTCAACGTTGCGGTGGGGGCATCTCCGCCGTTACCCTCGCGCCGGTTCAGTCCCCCCTGAAGGAGAGACGTCATCTTCCGCACCCTTCGCTCCACCCGCCCCTCCCACACCACGGTGGTCGCCTACCTCTCGCTGTTCCTCGCTCTCGGAGGCGGTGCCGCGTACGCAGCCGACGCGATGTTCGGGGGCGAGGACATCCGCGACGAGTCCCTCACCGGTGCCGACGTGCAGAACGGCAGCCTGACCGGAGCCGATCTGGGCACGACCGTTCGCTCGGCCCGCCAGAGCGCCCGCAGCACGTGCGGGCGCTCAGCCGATTTCCGCAACTGCGTCTCGGTGGCCGTCAACCTGCCGCGGCCCCAGCGCCTGTTGCTGATCGCCTCCGGTGAGTGGGAGTCGGCGGCGGTCGACAACGCCGAGGGGGCGTGCCGAATGAAGGTCGACGACCGGGGCGCCGGGCTCGGGCTGCGGCGCTTCGGCGAGCTGAAGACCGCCCCGTCGAGCCCCTTCAACCTCGCCACGAACGCCGTGACCGGGGTCGTTCCCGGCGGCACGCACCGTGTGACCCTGAGCTGCCGGGAGGCCGCCGGCTCGATGCGCTCGGTGAGGAACGCGGACCTGTCTGTGGTCGCGGTCGGCGACGGTTGAGCGACCCGGGGCCAACGGCCCGCGACGAGCGCTCCGTAGTGTGCGCCTAAGGGTCCAGCCGGAACATGGGCGCGGCTGGTTTCGAACCAGCGACCTCTCGCGTGTGAAGCGAGCGCTCTCCCACTGAGCTACGCGCCCGAAGGCGCTTTGCAGTCTAGATCCGATCGCCGCGCGCGCCACGCGACGCGCCCCGGCGAAACCGCCACCGCTCAAGACCCACGGCGCTGGGTAGGACCGTCCCAAGGCTCGAACATCGAAGAGGGAGGTACAGGGTGGGACCGTTCGACAAGGTCAGGGACTCGCTGGTGCGCGTCAGCGACCAGCTCGACGACATCGATCGCAAGCGCCAGGAGAAGAAGGAAGACGACGACTCGGAGGCAGAGAGCGAGAATGGCGAGGCGGAGGGGGATGCCGAGGCCAGCGGAAGCTCCGAGCAGGAGAGCGGCGCGGGCACCGATGGCGAGGCCGGCGCCGAGTCAAACCCCGACGCCGGTGACGACGAGGGGTCGAGCTCTCAACCCTCGTAGCCCCGGCGCCCGCCGAGCCGCACACCGCTACCATGGCCCACGGACCGTGCTAGGCGGGGAGGTAGCGGTGTCCTGTACTCGCAATCCGCTCTAGCGAGGCTGAATCCCCGCTCGAGGGACGCGGCCTCTGAGGCCAGTACGCCGCCTTTGGGTGTCGATGGTCAGGTCCCGCGCGATGGTCGCTCGTGAACCAGGTCAGATCCGGGAGGAAGCAGCCTTAAGCGATCCCGACCATGCGCCGCGGGGAAGCCTGGCCGGAGCTCGAAGACGGCGGGAACGCTCGGAGACCGGTCTCGACAGCGGGTGCACGGTCCGTTCTTGCCTCCGTGGGCGCGGGCCCACAGCGCACCCGCCCGTGTCGTTGCTCACACGGCCGGCTGCTGGCCCCCGCGCCCCAGCCGCAGATACGCCAGCGTCCAGATCGAGTGGGTGAAGGTCCCGAGCGCGCCGATGACCGCCAGAAAGAGCGGGATCAGGATCAGCGCGGCCAGCACGAGCGCCGCGATGCCCGCCGCCGCGAGGTCCGCGGCGAACAGCGCGATCGTCGGGACGGCCACGGCCAGCGTGAGGCCGAGGACCAGGACGAGGGTCACGATCGTCACGCCGATGGTGATGCCGAATTGGATCAGCCAGACCAGGAGGCTCGGCCCGAGCTGCGCGCGGAACATCCGGTAGCCGTTGCGGAACGCCGCGACCGGCCTCTCCTCGCGCAGTACGAGGTCGCGCACCGCGAGTGCGCCGATGATCTGCAGCGGCACGAGGAGGACGATCAGGGCGGCTATCGCCAGCAGGGCGAGGATGACGCCGACGGCGATGCGGACACCGAGCGATTCCGTCGCCGAGAAGACGCCGAACGCGATCCCGCCGAGGGGCACGCCGACGACGATCAGGATGCCGACGGCTATCGCGACGAGCAGCGCCGCCCATCCGAGCACGCGCCAGAAGGTTCTGGTGCCGGACTTCCACGCCGTCTTGAACCGCCGCTCCCCGCCGCGGTCGATGGCCGCGACGCTCTCGACGAGGGCGCCCTGGGCGATCAGGCCGAGGGCGATCGCCGCGACGACGAGCAGCAGGATCGCCCCGACCGCGACGATGATCACCGCGGGGTCGACGGAGGGAAGCGCGCCGGCGGCCGGATCGTCCCCGCCGCCGCTCGGCGGGCTGAAGTTGGTCGGGAGGTTGAAGCTCGAGACGCCGCCCGCGAAGAGCCCGAAGAACCACAGGTAGCGGTTGCGACGCGTGATCGCGAACGCCGTCTTGAGGATCTCGCCGTAGCTCATCTGCGCGCGGCGCACAGTCTGCCCGATCGTCCGTCACCGGCGCTCGGCGACGCCTCGCGGACCGCCTAAGGCGCACCCCCGCACGCTTCTCGCTCTGACCGCGGATCCCCGCCGCCGCGACCGCCGGTGACGGCCTCGGCACGGCTAGCATCCAGCCTCGTGCTGTCGCTCTACCGCCGTCACCGCCCGCGCTCGTTCGACGACGTGGTCGGCCAGGAGCACATCGTTCGCACGTTGCGCAACGCGATCGAGCTCGGCAAGGTCCACCACGCCTACCTGTTCGTGGGCTCGCGCGGCACCGGCAAGACGAGCATGGCCAAGCTCCTGGCCTGCGCCCTCAACGCCGAGGGCGGCCCGCGCGCCGATTTCGCAGCCGACGATCCGAACTGCCGCGCGATCGCCACCGGGACGTCGCTCGACGTGGTCGAGATGGACGCCGCCTCGAACAACTCGGTCGACGACATCCGCGAGCTGCGCGAGAACGTCGCGCTCCAGCCCATGGGCGGTGCCAGCCGCGTCTACATCCTCGACGAGGCGCACATGCTCACGACCTCGGCCTGGAACGCCTTTCTGAAGACGCTCGAGGAGCCGCCCGCGCACGTGGTCTTCGTGCTCGCGACCACCGAGGCCCACAAGGTCCCGGCGACGATCGTCGACCGCTGCCACCGCTTCGACTTCCACCGTCCCTCGCTCGAGCAGCTGGCCGGCGTGCTCCGCCGCGTCGCCGCCGAGGAGGAGATCGAGGTCCCCGACGCGGCGGTGGGGATGATCGCGCGCGCGGCCACCGGCTCCTTCCGCGACGCCCTCGGGACGCTCGAGCAGCTCGTGACCTACGGCGGCAACCGGGTGGAGCTCGCCGACGTGCTCGAGGTCCTCGGCGTGGCCGACGCCGAGCTCGTGCTCGAGGCCGCCGAGTCGCTGGCCGATCACGACTCGAAGGCCGCGCTGTTGTGCATCGACCGCCTCGCGGCCTCCGGCCGTGACCTGACCCAGTTCATCCGCGACCTGGCCGTCCACTTCCGTCACCTGTTCGTGACCCAGACCCTCGGCGAGGTCCCCGAGACCTTCTCGGTCACCGCCGAGCACACCGACCGGATCGCCGCCCAGGCCGACCGCATCTCCCAGGGCGAGCTCCTGCGCGCGATCGACCTGCTGGCCGGCGCCCTCGGCGCGGTCAAGGACGGCTCCGACGCCCGCATCCAGCTCGAGCTCGCGCTGACCAAGGCCGTGCGGCCGGACGTCGACGTCTCGGTCGGGGCGATGGCCTTCCGGCTGGAGCAGCTCGAGGCGCGGGTGGCGGAGCTCGGTGGCAGTGCTCGCCCGCCGGAGCGGGGAGACGCTGGAGCAGGCAGGGCGCCCGCGTCCGCGCCGGACCCTGCGCCCGCCGCGCCCCGCCCGGTCGCAGCCGAAGCGCCGCCTTCGCGCCACCTCGACGTGAGTCCGGTCCCGGTCACCTCCGCGAACGGAGCGGGCTCACCGGCGCCCGCGTCCGAGCCACCGCCCCCTCCGAGCACCGCGGCGGCGGTCCTCGCCGCTCCGGCGGTGGCGCAGCCCCACCCCGAGGCGGCTCCCCACCCGGCCGAGGCGCCGAGCCCCGCCCTCGATCTCTCCGCCCTGCGCACGCTCTGGCCCGCGGTCATCGACGCCATCCGCGCGGAGAACGCCATGGTCGGCGCGCTGCTGGGCGAAGCTCGCCCCACCGCCCTCGGCGAGGAGGGACTCACCGTCGCCTTTCCGCCGAGCGCCGGCTTCTCCAAGCGCAAGGCCGAGGCCAACCGAGGGATGGTCCAGGACAATCTCCGGCGGCTCACCGGGCGCGGGCTCACCCTGCGCTTCGAGCTCGGCGAGGTGCCGGCCGAGAGCGACCTGCCGTCCCCCGCCGCGCCGGTACTCAGCGAGGATGAGCTGCTCGAGCGGCTGAAGCAGGAGTTCGGCGCCCGTGAGATCTTCGACGACGACACCCCCGCCAGAGAGGACTGAACCGTGCCCAAGCCGCCCCAGCAGCCGAACCTCAACCAGATCATGCAGCAGGCCCAGCAGATGCAGGCTGAGATGGCCAAGGCCCAGGAGGAGCTCAAGTCGGAGGTCGTCGAGGCGAGCGCGGGCGGCGGCACGGTCACGGTCAAGGTCACCGGCGACCTCGAGCTGCGCGAGGTGCGGATCGACCCGGACGCCGTCGACCCCGAGGACGTCGAGCTGCTCCAGGACATGGTTCTGGCTGCGGTCAACGAGGCGTTGCGCTCGGCGCAGGAGCTGGCCTCGTCGCGCCTCGGCGCGGCGACGGGCGGGCTCGGAGGTGCCGGCGGGCTCGGGGGCCTGGGCGGGCTCGGGCTGTAGGGAGCGGCCGACGCCGCCGCGTCCGCGGACGACCTCGAACACGCGGTGGCGCCGTGCTGACGCGGTGCAGAGGACGCCGTCCCTCTAACTAAGCTCAGGGGTAACCGTGCTCGCCCCCCCGGTCAACCGCCTCGTCACCGAGCTCGCGCGCCTGCCGGGCATCGGCCAGCGAACGGCCCAGCGACTGGCCTTCCACCTCCTGAGCGTCGCCGACGACGAGGCCCTCGGCCTCGCCGACGCCATCCGCGAAGTGAAGGAGACCGTCGGCCGCTGCGAGGTCTGCTTCAACCTCGCGGTCGAGTCGCGTTGTCGCATCTGCGAGGACACCCGGCGCGATCCGGAGCTGATCTGCGTGGTCGAGCAGCCGAGCGACGTCATCCCGCTGGAGCGCACGCACGAGTTCCCCGGTCGCTACCACGTGCTCGGCGGCGCGCTCTCGCCGATCGACGGGGTCGACCCCGAGGACCTGCGCATCGCCGAGCTCGTCGAGCGCGCCGGCAGCCACGGCGTCCGCGAGGTCGTGGTAGCCACGAACTCGACCACCACCGGCGAGGCGACCGCGCTCTACATCCTCGACGTCCTACGCGAGCGCGCACCCGGCGTGGCGGTCACCCGTCTCGCGAGCGGGTTGCCGGTCGGGGCCGACCTCGAGTACGCCGACGAGGTCACGCTCGGCAAGGCGCTGCGCGGACGGCTGGCGCTGTAGCGCTACCTCGTCGAGCTACTCCCCGGCCGACCGACCGCTCTAGCCGCTCGGAACCACGATCGTCGTGCCCGGCGGCGCCGACTGCGTACCTCCGCCGGAGGTGCTGGGGACGGTCTGCCGGGTGAAGAACTCGGGATTGCTCTGCGGCGTGCGGCGGCGGCGGGGCCGCGGCTTGAACCCGCCGAGCCCGGGCGGACGGCCCTCACGGACGTTGACCTTCGGTATGACGGGCTCGCGCCGATCGGGGCCGAACGACCCGCCGGGGCCCTCGGGCCGGCCCTCGCGAAGGCTCACCCCAGGCACCACGAGCTGGGCGCCGGTGGGCGCCGGTGGGCGCGGCGCGGGGGCCGGA
>CADCVU010000011.1 GCA_902806245.1 uncultured Solirubrobacterales bacterium | reverse complement strand
GCGGGCGGCCGGCGCGCGGGTTTGGGGCGCGCGGCGGGGCCGCGCGAGTCGCTACAGGCCCGGCGGTGCCATCTCCGGTCGCGCCGCGCCGCTGTCCTCGGCGGCCTGCTTGACCGCGTCGGCGACGTGCTCGTGGACCGTCGGGTCGAGCGCATCGGGCACGAGCTCGGACTGCTCCGCGAGGTCAGCGATCGCTCGCGCGGCGGCGAGCTTCATCTCGAGATTGATGTCCTCCGCCCCGGCCAGCAGCGCCCCGCGGAAGATGCCGGGATAGCCGAGCACGTTGTTGACGATCGAGCCGTCAGAGGCAAAGGCGGCACCGGCGGCGAGCGCGTCGTCGGGGCGGATCTCGGGGTCGGGGTTGGTCAGGGCGAGGATGACCTGACCGTCGCGGACCATCTCCGGCTCGATCAGCCCCGGGCGGCCCGTGGTGGCCACCACGACGTCGGCCTCGGCCATGACCTCGTCGGCCTCGCGGATCTCGATGCCCTTCTCCCGGGCGCGCGCGTGACTCGACTCGTTCGGGTCGCTGGCCAGCACGCGGTCGACGCCGCCGTCGACCATCAGGCCGGCGATGCCGAACCCGGCCGCGCCGAGACCGATCTGGCCGACCGTCGCCTCGCGCAGGTCGATGCCGACCTGGCGGCAGGCGACGATGGCCGCGCTCAGGACGACCACGGCGGTGCCGTGCACGTCGTCGTGCATGACGGGAATCGGCAGGTCCTCGATCAGCCGCTGCTCGATCTCGAAGCACTCGGGAGCGGAGATGTCCTCGAGATGGATGCCGCCGAAGGTCGGCGCGATCCGCTTGACCGTCTCCACGAAGTCGTCCGGATCGGAGGCGTCGATCAGGATCGGCATGGCCGAGATGCCCGCGAACTGGCGATAGAAGACCGCCTTGCCCTCCATGACCGGCATCGCGCCGCGGGGGCCGATGTCGCCGAGACCGAGCACCCGGGTTCCGTTGGTGCAGATCGCCACCGTGCGGCCGACCATGGTGTAGCGGGCGAGCTGCGCCGGATCCTCGGCGATCGCCTGGGCCACGCGCGCCACTCCGGGCGTGTAGATGTCGCGGGTGTCCTGCAGGGTGCGGACCTCGATCCGCGCCTCGACGGTCAATTTGCCGCCCTCGTGGCGCAAAAAGGCGCGGTCGCGCTGCCACAGGACGTCGACGCCGTCGATCTCGTTCAGCGCGCCGGCGATGGCCTCGCCGTGCTCGTCGTCGCGAACCTCGACGGTGATCTCGCGGACGGTCGCCTCGCGGGCGAGCTTCTCGGTGGTGACGTCGCCGATCAAGCCCTTCTGATCGCCGATCGCCCCGGCGATCTTGGCGAGCTGACCGGGCCGGTGGCGGATCTGGACCCGGTAGGTGACGTCGAGCACGGCGCTCCTCAGAGCTTTCGCTCGAGCTCGCGCGCGAGCTGCTCGAGTCCGTCCGGATCGAGCTCTCCGTCGAGCAGCTGCGGAAGCGTGAGCACCGGCGCGCGCGCCCCGCGGCGCAGGCGGCGCAGCTGCCCCTGCTGGGCCCGGGCGCGGTTGCCCTGGAGCCGAGCAGCGTCGAGCGCAGCCTCGAGCTCGGGCGGCCCGCCGTTCGGCGTCGTCTCGCCGAGCTGCTCGAGCTCGGCGGCCGAGAAGCGCTGCGAGAGCAGGCCGTTGGCCACGATCGCCGCCGGGCCCATGCCGACCTCCTCCTCGAGCTGCGTCTCGAGCTCGAGGGTCTCGGTCACCGGCATCTCCTCGGGAAGCGCGACGGTCACGTACGCCGCACGCTCGGGATCGGTGACCAGCGCTCGGACTCGGTCCGCCTGGCGGCGGATCGTGCCGACCCGGGCTATGTCGCCGAAGGTCCGCGGCGTGCGCAGCATCCCGAGAGCGTGGCCCGAGGCCGGAGCATCGACGATCACGGTGTCGTAGCCGGCCTGCTTGTCGCCCCAGCGCTCCGGCTGGGCCAGGTTCCAGGCCTGAGCGAGGGTCACCACCTCCCGAGCCCCCGGCACCGCCGCGATGAAGTAGACGAACACCGGCGTGCGAGACAGCAGGGCCACCAGCGCCCGCGAATGCAGCTGAACCTCGAGCCAGTGGCGGAGCACGGCGTCGGGCTCGATCGAGGTCGTCCACAGGCCCGGAGCGAGCTGAGCCTCGCGATCGGGGGACGGCGGCGAGACGCCGAACACGCGCGACAGCCGGTGCTGGTCGCCGACCTCGCAGACCACGGTACGCCGCCCCTGAGCCGCCGCGGCGAGCCCGAGCGCGCCGGCGACCGTGGTCTTGCCGACGCCGCCCTTGCCGGTGACGAAGATGAACTCGCGCTCGAGCAGGGTCGCCATGCGGGCTGCACTCTGACACCTCGCCTCGAGCGGCGGGGGACGACGTCAACCGGGCGGCGTCTCGACTGCGGGCAGCTCGATCCGGAACTCCGTGACTTCGGCGGGCAGGGCCTCGCACCCCGCCGCTGCGACGCCGTGCGGCACACGCTCCCGCGAGCCCGGTGGTCGAGCCAGGCGGCGTGGAGGTCCCGCAAGGTCGCCGAGCAGATCCGGCACCGTCAGCGAGCCGCGGGCCTCAGCCACCGCCCGCTCGGCGATGGCCAGGCCTCGCCCGCCCCGGCGCACGGCCGACTCGCGCGGACGGCGAGGACCACCGCTGTCGCGGACGGCGATCCGAACGCGGTCACCCTCGCGCTCGCCCACCACGTCGATCCGCTCGCCGCCGTGCTCGACGCGTTGGCGAGGAGGTTGCCGAGGGCCTGGGAGAGCCGCGCCGGATCGGCGTGAGCCACGGCCGGTCCCGCTCGCCAGTCGAAGCTGATCTCGCCCCCGCCGGCGCGCACGGCCGGCTCCCACGCCGCCGTGGCCGCGCGTGCGACGCCGTCGATCCGCACGTCGTCGGCCCGGGCGACCGCGCGGCGGCCCTCCCGCGCCGCCCCGAGGTCGGCGAGTCCGAGCCGCAGGCGGTCGAGATGAGCGTCGAGGGCCGCCGCCCGCCGCCGGAGCTCGGGGTTGCGCGCGAGGGCCTCGACCGCCAGGCCGAGCGCGCAGACGGGCCCGCGGAGCTCGTGGTCGGCGCGGGCCACCAGCTCGAGCCGGCGGCCCCGCCGGGCACATCGCAGCGCCAGGGCGCCGGCCAGGGCCCAGCCGGCGAGCGCGAGCCAGAGCGTCATGCGGCCTCGTCAGGCGGTAGCCGACGCCCCGCACGTTGAGCACAAAGGGCCGCCCCGCGGCGCTCAGCTTCCGGCGCAGACGCCAGGCGTGGGCGTCGAGCG
This sequence comes from uncultured Solirubrobacterales bacterium, assembly GCA_902806245.1. Taxonomy (GTDB): domain Bacteria; phylum Actinomycetota; class Thermoleophilia; order Solirubrobacterales; family Thermoleophilaceae; genus JACCUC01. The sequence goes on along the minus strand of CADCVU010000011.1, from coordinate 848 downwards.
TGCGGGTGGTGCCGATCGAGGCGTAGCCCCAGACGTCGCGGAGCAGGTCGTTCTTGAGGTAGACCCGGGTGGGGTTCACCGCAAGGGCCTGAAGCAGGGCGAACTCCTTGGCCGCGAGCGTCACCGGCGCACCGCCGAAGCGGACCTCACGGGTCTCGGGGTCGACGCTGAGCTCCCCGACGCGGATCGCTCCGCGGGCCGGACGGCCGCCGGCCCGGCGCAGCACCGCGCGGACGCGGCCCAGGCAGGCAGGAGCTCCTGGTAGGCGAAGGGCTTGACCACGTAATCGTCGGCTCCACGGGCGAAGCCGCGCACGCGGTCGGCCTCCGAGGCCCTCCCGCTCAACACGATCACCGGCAGGGCCGGGTCGACGCGCGAGGCCAGGCCGTCGGCGGCGCGGACACGGTCGAGCACCGTGAGGCCCGAGCCGTCGGGCAGGCCGAGGTCGAGCAGGACCAGGTCGGGCCCGCGGACCTCGATCGCCCGCAGGGCCTCGCCTGCACCCCGGGCGGTCGTGACCGCGAAGCCGTCGGCGGCGAGGTTGTCGGCAAGATAAGCGGCGATGGCCTGGTCGTCCTCGACCACGCCACCGAGGGTGTGGAGCGCGTGGAGTCCATGCCGATCAAAGCTCGGACCGGCGTGGATCTCTCCCCTCCCCGGCGCACCACCGGGTGAAAATCCCCTTGCACCACCACGTCCGGGAAGGAGTCACGCCTAACATGCCGACGCCGCCATGGACACGACACGACGAGGAAACTACGAATCGGGCACCGACTACGTGCTCGAGTACGGCGAGCTGCGCTTCACCTTCAACGAGGGCGACTTCGTCGAGCGTGTCGAGCAGGCAG
>CADCVU010000010.1 GCA_902806245.1 uncultured Solirubrobacterales bacterium | reverse complement strand
TAGTTCACGGTGAGCGTGTCGCCGTCGCCGACGCCGCCGGCCGGGACCTTGCCGTTCCAGAAGATGCAGGTGGGACCACCGTCGGGTCGGCACGGGGCTTTGTAGGAAGCCTGGGCGGCGGGCGCCGCGGCAGCCGTCAGGAAGACGGCTATGGCAGCAAGAAGGAGGATGCGGCTGGATCGAGGCATGGACGGTGAGGCTCCAAAGACGGGTAAGGTCGGCTGCTGACGAGCAAAGGGGCAGTGGGGCCGCTACGGCGTATATCGCTTCCGCGATACTGCCCTCCCTCGCCCCAGCGAAACACGGCCGGTGCCCTTACTAGACGGACGTTCGAGTCCGCGCGCAGCGAGCGCCGGAGAGGCCCCCGGGGCCCCCTGCCGAGCAGGTGACGGGCCAGCGTCAGTGCGGCTGCGAGCGACAGCCCGGGGGTCGCCTCGTGCAGGTCGACCGCAAGACGGATCACGCCGACGGATCCCGAGGTCGTCGCATGTTCGAGCGCGTCGTTCAAAGTGTCTGGAGCAAGGCCTCCACGCAGTCCGGGCAGAATTGCTTACCCTTGTTTTCGACGAGCTCGCGACGGGCGTCCGACGCGCTGAGGGCGCGCCGATAGGGTCGATCGCTCGTCATCGCGTGGTAGGCGTCGCAGACGAAGACGATCCGACTCGCCAAGGGAATCTCCCGGCCGCTCAGGCCGTCGGGATAGCCGGCGCCATCCCAACGCTCATGCTCGGCGCGGAGCGCAGGAGAGAGATGAGCCAAGGCGGGCACCCGGCGGATCAGCTTTTCGCTGCTGAGGGGATGACCACGCATGATCTGCCACTCCTCTTCGGAAAGCGGACCCGGTTTGCTGAGTACGCGATCGGGCGTCGAAATCTTGCCCACATCGTGCAGCCGAGCGACCTGCTCGACCTCCGCGACCTCTGTCTCGTCGAGGCCGAGTGATCGCCCTACGGCGACGGCATGATGAACGACCGCCTCGGAGTGCTCGCCGGTGTAGGAATCGCGCGCCTCGACCGCGGCGAGGAGTGTCTGGGTGGCGGCGGCCTCCGCCTCGACCGCCCGCTTTGCCTCCTCGAGCCGGGCGCGCTCGAGCTGATCGGCGATCAGCCGCGCGAACACCCGCAGGAAGGGCAGCTCTCGCTCGCCCAGGGATGGCTGCGGGTCGTGGCTCGCAGCGCACAGCGTTCCGTAGAGTTCCCCGCCAGCAAAGGTGATCGGCACCGTCACAAAGGCCCCAATGTCGGCGGCCTGGGTCACCGGCAAGGACCGCGCTTCGCTCGCCTCGTGGGTGTCGGTGATGATGCTCGGCAGCCTTCCGGTGAGCATTCGCTCGCAGTAGGTCTGCTCGAGCGGGGCGGCCTGTCCCTCGCTGAAGCCGAACGAATGAGCGTCACCCCGCAGCTCACGGAAGACGAGCTCGTCGCTCACGATCTCCGCCGTGAAAGCGACCTCCATCCCGAGGAAGTCGCGGACGGCCTCGAGCGCTCCCGCAACGGTGGGCGCGGCCGCAAGGTTTTCGAGTGAGGTCGGGAAGCCTGGGTCGCGCCGGTCGGTTAGGTGCTCACTCATCGCTCATAGCTCGATCTCGCCGGTCTTGACCGCGAGCGCAACCGCGTGCGCGGGGGTTCGGGCGCCAAGGTGTTGCATTCCATTGCGCACATGGATCCTCACCGTCGCCGGGGAGATGAGGAGGCGGTGGGCTATCTCCGCCCCCTTCAATCCCTGGGCAAGCAGCTCGAACACCTCCCGCTCACGTCGCGAGAGGGAACCCGCCGGTGAGCGGGAAGGGGAAGGGGTCAGCCTAGGCAGGGTCGTTGCCATGGCCGGCCTCATAGGGAGCCAGTTCGGCCTCAGCTGCGACCAGCGCCTGTCGCGCCTCCTCGACCTCCCATCGCCGGGCATCGCCGTCCCGGCGTCCCGGCGCCTGGTTACCCCATGGACGCCTCGAGGCTCGGCGGTCAGCCGGACCGGTCCGAGCTGAGCGAACAAGGGAGGTGGCGGCCCTCATCTGCTCCAGGTCCTCCCTGTCCCCGATGGCCGCCGCCCTCCCGAGAGCCCAGATGAACACACCGAAGACGACCATGGCGCCGGCCCAGGTGAGGGCGATCAGAAGAAGAGTGTTCATTGTCTGCGCCATTTCCTCTTTGCGGATCCGCCATACATCGTAACCGCAATACATTTAGGGTTCCACCTCTCCGTATTGAGCTAGAGTGAAGATTCGTGCCCATGAAGATCACGACCCTTCGCATCACCGAGCGGCTTTGGGACCTGCTCGAGGCTCAAGCGCGCGCAGAAGGAGCCAGTGCGTCTCAGCTCATCCGCGAGGGCGCGATGATGCGGCTCGGATATGCGCTCGGCAAGCAGGGCCGGGAAGAGGTTTCGACCAACGGCTCGCCTCTCTCGAAGACGGCGGCGCCCTTCGCAGACTTCGACTCTGCCTCCTCGGAGGTCCTCGACTTCCTCCACGATCGCCTCGGGTTCGCGCTCTGGCTAGTCACCCGCGTCGAGGAGGACCAATGGGTGATCGAGCAGGCACGTGACGAGGGCTATGGGGTCGAGGTCGGCGACACCTATCGCTTTGCCGACACCTACTGCGCCCGCATGGTCGAGGGGCTGGGGGCTCGCTTCGCGCCTGAGGCGAGCGCCGTGCCGTGCTACGCCGCCGCGGACATCGGAAAGCAGCTGCCGATCGCCGCCTACATCGGCGTGCCCCTGTTCCGCGCCGACGGTTCGCTCTTCGGCACGCTCTGTGGCATCGATCCGGCGCCTCAGCCGCCCGCGGTGGGCGACGAGCTTCCGCTCGTCGAGCTCAGCGGCCGCCTTCTGAGCTCGATGCTCGAGAAGGACACGGTGGGGCGGCGGAACTAGGGCTGGGCGACTGCGCGCAAGCGAGAGCGCAGGTTTAGCCGTTCGGTTTTCCGGCTTCGGCTCCTGCGTGGGATTGGCGAGTGTGACGACTCCGCTTCGACGCGTACATCGCCGAATCGGCGGAGCGAAGGAGGGCATCGGCTTCTTCGCCATCGGTAGGGCAGTGGCTGAGGCCGACGGTCGCATCGAGATGGACGGTCGCGGCTCCCACGCGGACCGGCCGCTCGCTCAGCGTCGTCCTTAGCCGGCCCGCCAGTCCGGCCGCCGCTTCGAGGTCCGTCCTCGGAAGGAGGAGGCAGAACTCGTCCCCCCCGACCCTTGCGAGGAAGTCCCCTTGGCGCAAGGCGCTCTTGAACCGCCTTGCCGCCTCTCGGAGGACGGCGTCGCCTTCCGCGTGACCGAGTGAGTCGTTGAGCTCCTTGAAGTGATCGAGATCGATGAGCACGAGAGACGCTCCCTCGCCCGAGCGCGTGGCAGCTGAGATGGTACGGCTCAGCACTTGGTCGAGGCAGCGACGGTTCGGGAGGCCGGTCAGGTCGTCATGGAGCGCCTGGTGGCGGAATTCCCGACATCGCCCGGCGACGACAAGGTGGTAGCCGAGCAGCCCGGCTAGAGCGAGGGCGAGTGGGCTCGCCGCGCGACGCGCCGACCCGCGACCGCCTTGCTGAGAGTGCGAAGCATGGAAGTCGACCACAGTCGGGTTATCGGCCACCGGCGGGCGCAGCTGAGCGACCCGGACAGATGTCGTATAGTGAGACCGCAATACGCAGAAGCCCCAGCTGAGGGCAGCGCCGCGAACTGAGGCACCGACAGATGGAAGCTGCGACAGGAAGTGGAAACGAACCGACAAGTGTGGCCTCGAGCCGACCTCGGGGCGAGGGCCACGGGCACGAGCTGACGCGCGCGCTCGAGGCGCTCGAGGTGTTCCCCGCCTTCACCGAGTCCCGTGACCGCCTGCTGCGTCTAGCTGGGGAGCCGCAGCCGTCGATAGGAGGCATGGTGGCGCGGTCGAGTCCGACCCCGCGCTCGCGGTCTCCGTCCTGCGCCTGGCTAACCAGAGGCCAGGCCTGCATGAAGGAAAGGTGGCAAGCCTTCGGCACGCAGTCGAGGTACTCGGCCCCGTGGCCGTCGAGGCGCTCGCCCAACGAGTCAACGTGTTCGATTTCTTCGAGCGCACCCCCATTTGGGGTGCGGCGCCCGAGTACTTCCGCGTTCATGCGGTCGCTGTCCAGCGGGCCGCTGACCGCATCGCACGCGAGATTCACGCCGATCGCGACATCGTCTGCGCCGCTGCGCTCATGCACGACATGGGCAAACTCGTGCTCCTGCAGGCCTACCCGGGGTACCCGGAGCAGATTCACGGCGACGCGCGCGCACCGGAGGCGCGCCTGAAAGCGGAGCGGCGCGAGCTCGGAGTCGACCACGCGCTCGCCGGAGGGGTGCTCGCGCGTAGATGGGCACTGCGGGTCAGGGCCGGACCGCCTTGCTCAGCGTCGCGAAGCGCTTCTCGCCGATCCCGTCGACCTCCTTGAGCTCCGCGACCGACCTGAAGCCCTTGTGCTGGTTGCGGTAGCCGATGATCGCCTGGGACAACTTGGGGCCGATGCCGTCCAAGCCGTCGAGCTGCTCGGGCGTGGCGGTCGAGAGGGATATCGGCTGGCCCGGCGCCCCGCCAGGCGCCCCAGCGCCGCCCGGCGCGCTCGCCCCGCCCGCCGCCGCGATCGCCGCGTTGGCCGCGGCCTCTCCGCGAGGGGGCACGATCACCTGCTGGGCGTCGCGCAGCGTCGCGGCAAGGTTGAACGCCGTCAGGTCCGCGCGCCGGGTCAACCCTCCGGCCTTCTTCACCGCCGCCGCGACGCGCGCGCCGGACCTGACGTGATAGATCCCGGGGCGCCGCACCGCTCCGGCGACGTGGACGAAGATCGGCCGGCCTGGAGTCGCGCCCGCGCCGCGCGACGCGCCGGCCGCGCTGCCGGTCCCGCCGGTCGCAGCTCCGCCCGCCGCCCCGTCCATGGCCACTCCGGCGCCCGCGGCGGGCGATCCGGAGCCGCCCTCGCCACGGAGCAGATAGGCCCCGCCGAGCAGCATTAACAACGCTGCGGCGACGTACGCGGCGGTCTGTCCCCTACCCGATTCGTTCATGCCGGGCACGCTAGGCGCGCGCGCCCGATGCCCGGGTGACGAGCGTTACGACTCCGCAACGATCACGGCACAGGCGACGAAAGACGGCCGGGCCAGCCGCTACGTCTCGCCCGGAGCCCGGCGCACCAGGGTGATCCCGTCGCGGACCGTGAGCTGTACGCAGACCACGCGCTGATCCGAGCGCAGCGCGTCGTTCAGCTCGATCAGCGCGCGCGTGCGCTCGTCGGGCTGGGCCTCGTCGACCACGCGGCCACTCCAGAGCGTGTTGTCGAAGGCGATGACGCCGCGCTCGGCGAGCTTGGGCAGGACCGCCTCGAGGTAGTCGCGATAGGACACCTTGTCGGCGTCGATGAAGACCAGGTCGAAGGGCCCGGCGAGCTCGGCCACCGTGTCCAGAGCCGGGCCGACCCGGATCTCGATCCGGTCCGCGTACGGGCTCGAGGCGATATAGGCGCGCGCGACCGCCGCGACCTCGGGATCGATCTCGCAGGAGACGATATGTCCGCCGGCGGGAAGACCGGCGGCCATGGAGAGCGAGGAGTACCCGCTGAAGGTCCCGATCTCGAGCACGCGGCGCGCGCCGCTCGCGAACACCAGCAGCTCGAGTAACCTGCCCTCGACCGGCCCGGTCATCATCTGCGGCGAGGAGAGGCTCTGGAACGTCTCCTCTGCCAGCTCGAGAAGGTGCGGCGGCGGCGGGGTGGTGTGCTCCTCCGCGTAGCGCTCGACCTCGCGGCGGACGATGCCGTTCATCGGAACGGCCGGCGACCGGCCGCTAGCGGACGTCGAAGCCCGAGTCGCCCTCCGCCTCCGCCTCCGTCACCTCGACGTCGTCGACGTCCGCGCTGCTCGGACCCGAGCGGCACCACTCGACGAGCCGCTCGACCGCGTCGGCGTCGCCCTCGAAGACCGCCTCGACCGAGCCGTCGTCGCGATTGCGCACCCACCCGGCGAGCCCGGCCTGCTCGGCCTCCCGGCGGGTCTCCTCGCGGAAGCTGACGCCCTGGACGTCGCCGGATATCACCACGTGGCGCCGCGTCGGCCCGTCGCTCATGGCGTGGCCGCCTCAGGGCAGCACAGACATCGGTGAATCGGTCGAGGCATGACCCGGCGTTACCCGCCTGATCGCCCCGCTGAACCTCAGCGCGAGAGCTCGAGCGCGCGCGAGACCGCCTCCGCCGCCGACCCGGCGCGCTCGATCGGGTCGACCGCGAGCCCCGGGCGGTGGATCTCCCAGGTCTCGAGGCCCACCACGGGAGTTCCGATCTTGAGCGCGAGCGCAATCTCGGCCAGCGTCCCGTAGCCGCCGCCGATGGCGATCACGACCTCGCCGGCGCGCGCCACGAGCGCGTCGCGCGCCTCGCCGAGGCCGGTCGGGAGCACGACGTCGACAAACGGATTGGCGGCGCTGGGATCGACGCCGGGCAAGAGCCCGACGGTCGATCCGCCGGCCGACCGGGCGCCGCGGCAGGCCGCCTCCATCACCCCGCCGAGGCCGCCGCAGACCACGACCGCCTCGGCCTGCGCGAGCCGCCGCCCGACCTCCTCGGCGACCGGTAAGAGCCCCGTCTCGGGCTCGCCGCCGCCGACCACGGCGATCTGAATCGCCCGCCCGTGCCCGGCCGGGGAGCCGGGCGCCGCCACTACCGCGCGAGGACCCCGTGCCGCGCGGCCAACGCCAGCTTGCGCCGGCGCGAGACCGCCACCCGCTCCCGCGAGCGCCCGTAGCCGTCGCGCTCGATCTCCCGGAGGATCTCTCGGTACATCACCCCGGCGGCGCGCACGGCCCGGCGGCCGCAGGCGAGCTTCGCCACGCCGGCTAGGCCCTCGTCGTAGAGCGCGTCGGCGCGGGCGATCTGCTCGCGCACGAGCCGCTCCCGGCCCTCGGGACCTTCGATGCGGTGGCGCTCGATCGTCTGCTGGGGCAGGTAGACGCGCCCGCGGACGCGGTCCTCCTCGACGTCGCGCAGGACGTTCGTGCGCTGCATGGCCATACCGAGCGCCGCCGCCTGGCGCTCGGCCGGCGCCCGTGTGCCGAGCACGGCGGCCATGGTCACCCCGACGGTGCCCGCGACGCGGTAGCAGTAGGTGTCGAGGTCCTCCTCGGTGACGACCGGCCGCTCGGCCAGGTCGTCGCGCATGCCGCGGCAGAAGTCGAGCAGCGCCCTGCGAGGAAGCGGCCGGCGGGCGTCGACCACGGCCAGCACCCGCGCCTCGCGCGACTGCGCCGCGCCGCCGCGGGCCCAGCGCTCGACGGCCTCGACCCGCGCCTCGGCGCCCGGCTGGCCCTCGTCGACGGCGTCGTCCAGCGCGCGGAAGACCAGGTAGAGCCGGTAGACGTCGTCGCGCACCTCGGCGGGCAGGAGCCGGCAGGCGAGGGCGAAGGTCCGCGCTACGCGGCGCGTCGTCGCCTTTGCCTCGGCCAGGGTGGGGTCAGGCGGCGAGCGGTGCGCGCGCACGGTCCCTCTCGATCAGGTCGGCGGTGACCTCGGCTCCGAGCAGCACCCCCGGCACGCCGGCGCCCGGATGGGTCCCCCCGCCGACGTAGTAGAGGCCCTCGACCGAGCGGTCGCGGTTGGGCTGGCGGAAGTAGGCCGACTGGTGCAGCGTGGGCTCGACGGCAAAGGCGTTGCCGTCGACCGCCCCGAGCTCGGAGCGAAAGTCCTCGGGCGTCATCTCGTGCTCGGCGACGATCGAGTCGGCGAGGCCCTCGAGACCGTACGAGCGCTCGTAGTCGGACACCAGGCGGTCGCGCAGCGGCCCCGCCTCGGTGCCCCAGTCGATCGGCGCGCGCAGGTTGGGCACCGGCAGCAGCACGTAGATCGAGTCGCCGGCCGGCGGCGCCATCGCCGGCTCGGTGCGCGAGGGGGTGTGCACGTAAGTGGAGAGCCGCCGCGGGACCGCGCGCCCGCGCGTGACCTCGGCGATGGTCTCGCGGTAGTCGCGCCCGAGCATGAGCGTGTGATGGCGAAGCTCGGGGAAGGTGCGGTCGGTGCCGAGGAACAGCAGGTAGCAGGACATCGTCGGGGTCAGGCTCCGCACGGGCGCGCGCCGCCCGAGCAGCTCGTGGGTCGAGAGCACGTCGGCGTTCGAGACCACGACGTCGGCCGGGATGCGCTCGCCGTCGGCGAGGATCACCGCGCGCACCTCGCCCCCGCCCCCGCGGCGGTCGCCGGAGCGCTCGATGCGCTCGACGACCGCCCCGCACCGCACGTCGAGCGGGCGCGCCATGGCCTCGACGATCGAGTAGGTCCCACCCTCGGCGTACCAGCCTCCGTCGACGATCTGCAGGTAGACCAGAGCGGCGTAGATGGCGGGGACGCGAAACGGGTCGCCGCCGATGAACAGGGAATGGAAGGAGAAGGCCTCGCGCACACGCGGGTGCTGGAAGTAGCGCGCGACGAAGCGGTGCAGCGGCAGTGCCGCGCCGAGACGCAGCATGGTGGGCAGGAGCCCGACGAAATCTCGCGCGAGCAGAAAGGGCTGGCGGCCCGCGGCCAGGATCCCCTCCTCGTAGATCGGTTGCACCGCCGCGAGGAAGTCGTCGAGGCGAGCGGCGTCGGCCGAGGAGAACCGCGCGATCTCCTCGCGCAGTCGCTCGCGGTCGCTGCCGAAGTCGAGATGGCGATCGTCCTCGGCCCAGCGGATGCGGTAGAGCGGCTCGAGCTGGCGCATGGTCACCTCGCGGTGGAGGTCGAGCCCGCCGGCGGCGAAGGTCTCCTCGAGCACCCACGGCATGGTCAGCAGCGACGGGCCCATGTCCCAGGTGAAGCCCCGGTCGAGCAGCTGGTAGGCGCGCCCACCGGGGCGCTCGCGCCGGTCGACCACGGTGACCTCGTGACCGGCGCCCTGCAGGCGCAGCGCGACTCCGAGGCCACCCAGTCCGGCGCCGATCACGACGACCCTCATCGGGGACGGGCTCCGAGACGTCGGCGCATCCTCAAGCCCTTATACGAGGCGATCGACGCGCCGGATCGCTTGCCTCCGCGCCTCAGCGGACCACGAAGTTCACGAGCCGGCCCGGCACGACCACGGTCTTGACGATCTGTCCGCCGTTGAGCTGCGCCGCCACCCGCTCGGAGCCGAGCGCGAGGCGCTCCTGCTCGGCCTCGGTGGCCTCGGCGGGGGCGGCGACGCGGTCGCGAAGCTTGCCGTTGACCTGCACGATCAGTTCGAAGGTCTCGGAGCTGAGCAGGGCGGGATCGGCCTCGGGCCAGGGCTCCTCCCACACGCGCGTGCCGGTCAGGAGCTCGTAGACCTCGCCGCCGAGGTGCGGGGCGAAGGGGAAGACGAGCGACCCCGCGGTGGCCACGGCGAAGCGCAACTGAGCCGCTCCCTCGGGCGAGGTGAGGAGGTCGTCCTTGTAGCGGTAGGCGTCGTTGACCAGCTCGATGATCGCGGCCAGCGCGGTGTTGAAGGCGAAGCGCTCGCGCAGGTCGGCGGTGACCTTGTCGATGGCCCAGTGCGCCTTGCGCAGGAGCGGGGTCGGCTGCCCACCGCCCGCGCCCTCGATCGCCGCGGGGGCGCCGTCGTGCTCGGCGACCTCGTCGGCGATCCGCCACAGGCGCGCGAGGAAGCGGTTGATCCCCCCGACGCCCTCGTCCGACCAGTCGGCGCCCTGGTCGGGTGGGCCGATGTAGAGCATGTAGCAGCGCGTCGTGTCGGCGCCGTAGCGCTCGACGTACTCGCGCGGCGAGATCACGTTGCCCCGGGACTTCGACATCTTCGCGCCCTCGCGCGTGATCATGCCCTGGGTGAACAGCCGCGCGAACGGCTCATCGAAGCCGACGAGGCCGAGATCGGCCAGCGCCTTGGTGAAGAAGCGCGCGTACATGAGGTGGAGGATCGCGTGCTCGACCCCGCCGATGTACTGGTCGACGGGCATCCAGCCGTCGAGGACCTCGCGGTCCCACGGCGC
>CADCVU010000009.1 GCA_902806245.1 uncultured Solirubrobacterales bacterium | reverse complement strand
GTGGGGTAGGCCTGGATGCGACGCCGCGTGGTGGAGGTGCAGACCACCCGGCTCGGCCCGCTGGTACGCAGCTGCGGAACCTTGCCCGAGTAGTTCGGGAACTTGGACGGACGCTCGGGGTGCGCACTGGCGCCCGCGGCGAGCATGAGCGCGGCGACCAAGGCCATGGCGACCGCCGGATACAACCGCTTCATTCCATCTCCCCCTTCGTAAACGACCCGATTGCTGCGCCACCTTACCGCGACCGCGGTCGGCGTGCGCCCGGCCCCTCAGGAGCCGGATTCGCTCCAGCGGCGCACGACGTCGCGCATGGAGAGCATGCCCACCAGCTCGGTGCCGTCGACGACGACTAGGTGACGGAAGCCGCCGGAGACCATCGTCCGCGCCGCCTCCGCGAGCGAGGTGTCGGGAGCGGCGTAGGTGGCGCTCGCCTGCACGTGGTCGACGACGCGCTCCTGGTTGGGGTCCTTGCCGTCGCCGACCGCGCGCGATACGTCGCGCTCGGTGACCACGCCGGGTCCGGGCTGCTCGGGATCGATGACCACGATCGCGCCCACGTTGGCCTTGCCCATCTCACGCGCGGCGTCGTGCAGGGAGCGCGCCGGCTCGATGGTCAGCACGTCGGGGCTCATCTCGTCGCGGACGGTGGTCTCGCTCATGGGCGCAAACCAGCTTACGCGGCGACGCGCACGGGATGTCGCCCGGCCATCAGGCCACGCGGCGCAGGCGCACGTGGGCGTGGTGCTCGAGCGTCTCGGCGATCGCCCGGTCGGCCTGGCGCAGGGCGGGGTCCGGCGCCTCGGGCGCCTCGGCTAGGGGGCGCGTGAGCGCCGCGACGAGGAAGCCGTGGGCCTCGGGAGTAAGCGGAAAGGCGTTGGCCTCGCAGCCGTCGCAGACGACGCCGCCGTCGCTGGCCGAGAACCCCGACAGATGCTCGCGCTCGCCGCAGGCCGCACAGGAGGCGAGCTCGGGCAGGAACCCCGCGGCCAGGAGGAGCTTCAGCCGAAAGGCGAGGCCGTGGGCGCGGGTCGCCGCGGTGGGGTCGGCGTCGAGGAGCGCGAGCTCGCGACAGAGCAGGTGGTAGGCGGGCCGGTTGGGCTCGGCGGCGTCGAACAGGCGCAGCACGGCGTCGCAGGCCTGGGTGGCGCGCTCGAGGGCGCCACGGCGCTCGCGCAGGGCGGGATGGGCGTGGACGGTCTGGGCGGCGGTCACGGTCGAGAGGTCTCCGCGACCCTCGTGGAGCACGAGCCTGGTGCGGAAGAAGGGCTCGAGCCGTGCGCCGAAGCGTGAGCGCGGCCGCCGCACGCCCTTGGCGATGGCGCCGATGCGCCCGCGCTCGGCCGTGTAGAGATGGAGGATGCGATCGGCCTCGCCGTAGCGAATCGAGCGCAGGACGACGGCCTCGGTCTTGAACGGTCCGGGCATGGCCGAATCAGGCTGCCAGGCTGAGCGGACGCCGCGCGGGTGAAGCTAGGCTTGGTGGCATGGCCGGGGTCACCGTTTATACGACCGAGCCCTGCGGGTTCTGCACGCAGGCCAAGGCGCTGCTGCGCGCCCGTGGCATCGAGTTCGAGGAGATCAACCTGGCCCGCGACGCCGACGGACGCTCCCGGCTGGCGGCCACCACGGGCCAGATGACCTTCCCCCAGATCCTCGTGGGCGAGCGCTCGATCGGCGGCTTCCGGGAGTTGCTCGAGGCCGACCGCGACGGCCGGCTGCCGAGCCTGCTGGCCGCCTGAGGCTGGACTAGGCCACCGTCGGCGACGAGCCCTCGCCGCGACGCAGCCGAGGCCGCGGCTGGCACCCCTCGCACACGTAGGTCCCCCGCTGCCCCACCCGCAGCTTGACGATCTCGCGCCCGCACTCCGGACAAGGTTCCCCCGCCCGGCGATGGACGAGGAAGCGGTACTGGAACGAGCCGCGCGCCCCGTCGGGGTGGCGAAAGTCGTCGATCGTCGCGCCTCGCGCGTCGATCCCGGCCTCGAGCGACTCGACCACGGCATCACGCAGCGCGCTGAGCTGCGGGCGCCGCAGGGAGCCGACCGGTCGCAGCGGATGGATGCCGGCGCGGAACAGCGCCTCGTCGGCGTAGATGTTGCCCACCCCGGCGATCCGCTCCTGGCTGAGCAGGAAGGCCTTGACCGGAGCGCGGCGACCGGCGGCGAGGGCGCGCAGCGCCTCGGCGGTGAACTCCGGGTCGAGCGGCTCGACGCCGAGCCGGCTGGCGAAGTAACGCTCGCGCGCGGCGACACCACGCAGGACGACGCCGGTGCCGAAGCGCCGTGGATCGGTGAAGAGCACCCGATCGCCGGAGTCGAGGCTGAAGCGCACCCGCAGGTGCGGCACCGTGGAGGGGTCGCTCGCCGCGGCGAGCAGCAGGTTGCCGGTCATGCGCAGGTGGAGGACGAGGAAGAGCGGCTCGGGCGGCTCGACCGCCCTCGCTGCGGCGTCCCCCTCGAGCTCCCACACGAGGTACTTGCCGCGCCGGGCGAGCCCGCTCACGCGCCGGCCCGAGGCCGCGGCCTCGAGCTCGGCGGGCGGCGCCGGGGCGCAGAAGCGAGGGTCGAGGACCTCGAGACGCTCGAGGCGGCGCCCTTCGACGCGCGGCGCGAGGGCGCGGCGGATGGTCTCGACCTCGGGGAGCTCGGGCACGGCTCCGAGCTTAGGACGGACTCGCTGCCTACTCCGTGGCCCGCGGGTGGGCGCTGAAGTAGACCTCCTTGAGCCGGCCGCTCGAGAGGTGGGTGTAGATCTGCGTGGTGGCGACGTCGGCGTGGCCGAGCATCTCCTGGAGCGAGCGCAGGTCGCACCCGCCGGCCAGCAGGTGCGTGGCAAAGGCGTGGCGCAGGGTGTGCGGGCTGAGCCGCCCCTCGAGGCCGGCCGAGCGGCCGTGGCGGACGACGATCGCGTACAGGCCCTGGCGGCTGAGGGGACCTCCGCGCAGGTTGAGGAAGACGTTGGTCTCGAGGCGCTGGCCGGCGAGCTTCGGCCTGGCCCCATCGAGGTAGGCGCGAAGCGCCGCGCGCGCGGCGCGCCCGACGGGGACGATCCGCTCCTTCGAGCCCTTGCCGCGGGCCCGCAGCACTCCGGCCTCGAGGTCGACGTCGGCGATCAGGAGGCCGGTGAGCTCCGAGGCGCGCAGGCCGCACGCGTACATGACCTCGAGCAGAGCACGGTCGCGCAGGGCGGCGGGCTCGGTCCCGGTCGGCTGGGCGAGCAGGACTCGCACCTCGTCGCGGCTGATGACCTCAGGGAGCTTGGCCGGGCGCTTCGGCGCCGCGATCGCCGCGGTCGGGTCGGACTCGCGCAGACCCTCGCGGCGCAGGTGGCGATAGAAGGAGCGCAGGCAGGCGGACTTGCGGCGGATGGTGGCCGCCGAGGCGTGCGCGCCCTGCTCGCCGACCGCGAGGTCGGCGAGGTAGTCGTTGATCTCCCGCGCCGAGGCGACCTCGACGTCGGACCCGCGCTCGCGGAGATGGCGGCCAAGGGCCAGCAGATCGGAGCGGTAGGCCTCGAGCGTGTTGCGGGCCAGCCCGCGCTCGAGCTCGAGGTGCGCGAGGAAGTCGAGCACGAGCTCCTCGTGGCGGCGCTCGGTGGGCGCCGGCGGTGCGGTGGCCATCAGGATCGGTTCGCCGGAGGGGGGCGCCGACCTGCCGGGCGCCGCGTGGTCCGCCGCGCTCAGTCCGCGCGCAGGTAGGCGCGAAACCAGAGCAGCCCGATGAGCGTCTTGGCGTCCTTGCAGCGCGCGATCGTCTCGTCCAGGTCAGCGAGCGGTACCTGGCGGATCTCGATCCTCTCCTCCTCCTCGGACTCGGCCGAGTGGTCGGAGAGGTCGGTGGCGAGATAGACGTGGTTCTCCTCGTCGGTGAAGCCGGCCGATGAGTAGTAGGTGGTCAGGTGGCGCCAGGTCCCGGCTCGCTTGCCGATCTCCTCGGCGAGCTCGCGGCGGGCCGCCTCGAGCGGCTCCTCCCCCTTCTCGTCGAGCTTCCCGGCCGGGATCTCGAGCAGCGCCTCCTCCCCCACCGCCTCGCGAGGCTGGGTGATCATGAAGAAGCTCTGCCCGTCGTGGGCTAGCACCGACACCGCGCCGGGATGAACGACCCACTCGCGGGTGACCTCGCCGCCGTCGTCGTGGCGGAAGCGCTCGCGCCGGACGTCGAAGATCGCTCCCTCGTAGACCTGCTCGCCCCCGATGGGCTCAAACACCTTCGATCTCCTCTCCGAGCACACGGCCGCCGGCGAGGGCGGCCCGGAAGAAGAGCTCGTCCTCGTCGATCGAGCGCCCCATGGTACGGCTCCCGAGGCCGGCGTCGCGGTAGCCGTCGAGATCGGTCTCGACCTCGCGCCGGCGGTGGCGCGCCAGCGCCGCGGGGCGATCGACGAGCTCCGCCGGCAGCGCGACGTCGACGGGACGGAGCAGGAGCTCGAGGACGGTGGCGGAGTGGTGGGAGAGCGGGCGGTGCCGGGCCCGCGGGTCGCCGCTCGACAGGCGCGGGACGAGCACGGTCCGCGCGCCGAGCGCGAGCGCGGCGTGCGCGGAGTCGAGCGCGGCCATTCCCCCGTGCCCGAGCGCGCTGCCCGAACCGGCGATGCCCGGCCCGGGACCGACGATCGCCGCTTGCCAGCCGAGCGCGGTGAGCCCCGCGTGGATCGCCCCGGCGACGCTCACCGCCTCGCCGTCGGCCCCGCCGGCGCTCGGGCCCGCGGTGAGGTGGCCGGCGAGCAGGATGCGCCCGGGCAGCTCGCGCGCGGCTCGCGAGAGCGCTCCGGGGAGGGCGCCGCCGGCGCTCTGGACGAAGCCGATCCGGGCGCCCGGAGCCGTCTGCGCCGCGGCCCAGGCCACGGGCTCGAGCTGTCCGTGCAGCGCGATCACCGCGACCGGACACTCGAGCGGTAGCCCGGGCGGCGGTCCGTGCTCCGCCGCCGCCGCCGCGGCCTCGACCGGTGTGACCGCGTGCTGGAGCGAGCTGTAGCTCAACTTGACGACCTTCCCCGGCTCGGCCGGTTGCGACAGTCCGCGGGTGAGGTTGACGTGCACCACGTCGAAGCCGCCGCTGCCGAGGCCGAGGTCGAGCGCCGCGACGTTGACGACGACGTCGTCGCCCGCCTCGACGGGCCCGGTCAACTCGCGATCGGCGATCGCGGGACGCAGACCCTCGGCGAGCGCGACGGTGAGCTCGACGGTCGGGCCGTCGTGCTCGACCGACGCCACGCGCCCTCGCCTTAGCGCGAGCGTCGTCAAGCGCTGTGAGCGACGATCCCGAGCGCGAGGTCGAGGACGGTCTCGAGCGCCTCGACGCTGACCCGCTCGTCGGGGCGGTGGTTGTCCTCGCTGCCGTCGGCGAGGTTGAGGCAGGGCAGGCCGGCGGCGTTGAACACCGCGGCGTCGCTGCCCGAGGCGGTGCTGCAGTAGACCGGTTCGATGGCGAGGTCGGCGAGCGCGGCTGCGGCTGTCGCAACCGGCTCTGCGGTGCGGGTCAGGCGATAGCCGCGGAAACCCTCGTGGACCTCGGTCTCGAGATCGCACTCGCCCGCCGTCGCGGCGTCGGTGAGGACGTCGACGATCTCGGTGACCAGCGCCCCGGCGCGCTCGCGGTCGAGGCTGCGGGCCTCGAGCTCCACGCGACAGTGCTCGGGTACGACGTTGGCCGCCACCCCGCCTTCGATGCGCCCGACGTTGGCCGTCGTCTCCTCGTCGAGGCGCCCGAGCCGCAGACGGGTGATCGCGCTCGCCGCAGCCACCACCGCGCTGCGCCCGGCTTCCGGGCGCAGCCCGGCGTGGGCCGACTGGCCGCGGAGGCGCGCCTCGATGCCGTAGTAGGTCGGCGCGGCCAGGATGAGCTCGCCGATCGGAGAGGCGTGGTCGAAGACGAAGCCGTGCTTGGCGCGCAGCCGCGAGCGGTCGAAGGCCTTGGCCCCGAGGAGGGCCTGCTCCTCGCAGGTGGTGAACAGCAGCTCGACCGACGCCCGCGCGGGCTCGGCCGCGAGCCGCCGGGCGACCGCGAGCATGGTCGCCACCGCCACCTTGTTGTCGGCCCCGAGGATGGCCTCGTGGCGGTTGCGCAAAAAGCCACCCTCGAGCACGACCTCGACCGGCGCAGCGAGGGGGACGGTGTCCATGTGCGCGCAGAGCAGGATGGCCGGCGCCCCCTCGCCGGTGCCCGGAACCCGCGCGAGCAGGTTTCCCGCATCGGCGCCGGTCTCGGCGGCGCTCTCGTCCTCCTCGACCTCGAGCCCGATCCCGCGCAGCTCGGCGGTGAGCGCGTCGGCGACGCCGCGCTCGCGTCGCGACGGGCTCTCGATCTCGCACAGTCGGACGAAGTCCTCGCTCAGGCGCCGCCGCTCCTGCGGGGTCGCGCACTCCGCGCCCGAAGCGGTCACGGCGTGGGCTCTACGAGCGCGCGGGGAGCCGCTCGAGCGGGCGCCCGGGGGCGGCGTACTCGTCGTCGGCACGTGCCTCGTGCGAAGACACGTCCGCCCGCCCGGCCGCGCGCTCGAGCGCGGCACCGACGAACTCGCGGAACAGCGGCTGCGGCCGCAGGGGTCGAGACTTGAACTCCGGATGGAACTGGGAGGCCACGAAGAACGGGTGGTCGGGAAGCTCGACGATCTCCACGAGGCGATCGTCGGGCGAGGTCCCGGAGCACACCAGGCCGTCGGCCTCGAGGTGGCGGCGCAGATGGTTGTTGACCTCGTAGCGGTGACGGTGGCGCTCGTAGATGACGGCCTCGCCGTAGACCTCGCGGGCGCGGGTGCCCTCGTGGAGCTTGACCGGATCGGCTCCGAGGCGCATGGTCCCCCCGAGGTCGCGGACCTCCTTCTGCTCCGGCAGGAGGTCGATGACGGGGTAGGGCGTCTCGGGATCGAACTCGGTCGAGTTGGCGCCCTCCATACCGGCCACGTGGCGGGCGAACTCCGACACGGCGATCTGCATGCCGAGGCAGATTCCCAGGTAGGGGACCCTCTGCTCGCGGGCGAACTGGGCGGCGTGGATCTTGCCCTCGATCCCGCGTTGTCCGAAGCCGCCGGGGATGAGGATGCCGTCGAGGTCGGCGAGCTCTCGGTCGGCCTCCTCGCGCCCGAGTGCCTCCGCGTCAACCCAGCGGACCTCCACCTCGGCGGAGTGGCTGATCCCCGCGTGGCGCAACGACTCGATGACCGACAGGTAGGCGTCCTCGAGCTGCACGTACTTGCCGACCAGGCCGATGCGGACTGTTCGGTCGGCCGCGCCCACCCGGCGTACGAGCTCCTCCCACTCGGTCAGGTCGGGCGGACCGGCCTCGATCCCGAAGTGGTCGAGGACCAGGTCGTCGACGCCCTGGTCGCGGAAGCCCAGCGGCACCTCGTAGATCGAGGGCACGTCGCGGGCCGAGACGACGGCCTCGACCGGCAGGCTGGCGAAGAGGGCGATCTTCTCGCGTATGTCGCGGTCGAGCGCGGCCTCGGAGCGACACATGACGAGGTCGGGCTGGACGCCGATGCGCCGCAGCTCCTGGACCGAGTGCTGGGTCGGCTTGGTCTTCAGCTCGCCGGCGTGGCCGAGGAAGGGCACGAGCGTGAGGTGGACGAACATGCAGCGCCCCCGACCCTCCTCGACCTGGAACTGCCGCAGGGCCTCCAGGTAGGGCAGTGACTCGATGTCGCCGACCGTGCCGCCGATCTCGGTGATCACGAAGTCGACGTCCTCGGAGTCGGCCATGAGGCGAATTCGCTGCTTGATCTCGTCGGTGACGTGCGGGATGACCTGGACGGTCTTGCCGAGGTAGTCCCCGCGGCGCTCGCGGCGGATCACGGTGTCGTAGATCGCGCCGGTGGTCACGTTCGAGCCGCGCGTGGTGTTCGCCCCGGTGAAGCGCTCGTAGTGGCCGAGGTCGAGGTCGGTCTCGGCGCCGTCCTCGGTCACGAACACCTCGCCGTGCTGGAACGGGCTCATCGTCCCCGGGTCGAGGTTGATGTAGGGGTCGAACTTCTGGATGGTCACCCGCAGGCCGCGGGCCACGAGCAGGCGGCCGATCGACGCCGCGGCGATGCCCTTCCCGAGGGCCGAGACCACTCCGCCGGTCACGAAGATGAAGCGGGTGTCGGAGCGGCTACGCATGGATCCTGCCCAGCGAGTCTATTCGGCGCAGCAGTGGCCTCTGCTCGACGAGGACGGATATCGAGCGCAGCTCGCCGTAGACGGCGAGCGCGGCGAGCAGGCCGAGCGCCACGGCCTGGCCGAGCATCGGCAGGGTGAGGACGAGCCACAGGCCGGCGAGCGCTCCGATCGCCCCGGCCCCGGTGTCGCCGAGCATGGCGCGCTCGCGGAGGTCGGGGACGAGCAGGACGAGGATGGGAGGCAGCACCAGGCCCAGCGTGGTGAACGGCTCGAGGTTGAGCGTGCCGAGTGTGAGGGCGCTCAGGAGGGCGAGCAGCGCCTTGGTCGAGCGCCCCGGTCGCAGGTCGAGCAGGTTGGAGCCGTGGGTGGCGAGGGTGAGGACGCAGGCGGCGAGCGCGAGCTCGGCTCCCGTGAAGCCGAGCACGGTGAGGACGACGACGGCCAGAGCCGCGGTGCCGACGGCTTTTGCGGCACCCGTCGAGGGCCGGCCGCGCACGAGCGCGCGCGCGTGTCTGCGGAGCCCGCGGGGGGCGCCCTCCCGGTCACCCCAGAGATCGTCCGCCAGGCCGAGCAGCGCCACCGCCGCGACGAAGCAGGTCGCCGCCACGGTGTCTACCCCGAGGACGCCCACGCCCGCGGCCAGCTCAAAGGCGCTCAGCACCAGCAGGGCGACGAGGGCCGAGACGAGCGCGCCGATCCCGGCGGGATGAGCGACGCGCGCGCCGCGATGGTTCGCTCGCGTCCATCCGTGGCGCCACAGCGTCCGCACCACGAGCGGGCAGATCGCCAGCGCGAGGGCGAGGGAGACCAGGAGCGGGACCGCGGCCACGGAGGGAAACTACCGCCGTGGGCGGACGCGAGGGCGGCCGCGGGGCGGTGTCCGAACCTCGATTCTCGCTACGAGCGCAGGAGCATCGCGAGACCTCTGGCCTCGACGAGCACGTCTCCCAACCGCAGGCGGGTGAGGAGGGTCGAGGCCATGCCCGAGCGGCCACGGTCGAGGAAGTCGACCAGTCCGAGTCCCGAGCCGACGGAGACGACCGGCCGCGCCCCCTTCTCCGCGGCCAGCAGGAGCGCGGCGTCCTCGCTGGTGCCGGGCGCGCGCACGAGCGCGTGGGTCAACCCGAGCGCGGTCAAGCGCTCCGCTCCGGGGGCCCGCCCGTCGCCGTAGGCGTGGACGACGAGCTCCGCCCCGGCGCGGAGCGCACGGTCGGACACCGAGTCCATGTCGCCCACGATGACCTCGGCGTGCAGGCCCGCCGCGGCCATCACGTCGGCGCCTCCGTCGACGGCGACGAGGACCGGATGTCGGTCGCGGACGAAGGAGCGCAGGGCGCGTAGGTCCGCGAGCGCGTCGCCTCCTCGCACGACGACGAGCGCCGGGCGATCGCGGAACTCGGCGCGCAACGCGGGCAGCTCGAGCGGCTCGGCGAGCAGGTCGCGCTCGGCGAGGAGGTGCGCCGTGGTGTTGGCCACGAAGGCCTCGAGTGCGGCGTCGATCGCGGCGTTGCCGCGTTCGAGCGCCCGCGCCGCCGCGGCAGGTCCGACGACGGTGCCCTCGGCCAGGAGCCGTCGACCGCGCCAGATCCGCCCGCCCTCGACTTCGATCTCCTCACCGCCCGAGAGCGAGGCGAACAGCGGCGCGCCCGGGGCGTCGACGAGATGGACGCCGGCCTCGACGAGGATCGACGGTCCGAGGTTCGGGTAGCGACCTGAGGCCGACGGCGCCACGTTGACCACGCATCCGACGCCGCTCCCGGCGAGGTCCTGAGCCGACAGGCGGTCGAGCTCGGCGTGGTCGATCACCGCGATGTCGCCGGCCGCCAGCCGGCCGGTCAGCTGCTTGGTCCGCTGCCCCAGACGAGCGCGGCCTGCGTGCCGGATCTCGCCACCGCGGTCCAAGACGAGGGAATGGGTGTCGGCTCCGGGAGGCGTGCGCGGGAGGGCCATGACGAGGCTCGCGGCGGCGGGCCGGGAGTGTAAGCCTGGCGCGCGGTCGCGAAGAGGGATGAGCGGATCGCACCCACCGCGCCGCTCGCCGCCGCTTGCCGTCCTACGCTTCGCGAGACCCCTCTACGCCGCCGCCAGAAGCTCCTCTGCATGGCGTCGCGCGCCGTCGTCGGAGCTGTCGCCGCCGAGCATCCGGCAGAGCTCGTCGACCACCGCGGCGTCGCCGAGCTGCTCGACCACGGTGTGGGCCACCGCTCCGCCCGAGCGCTTCTCGATCCGGAAGTGGCGGTCGGCGAGCGACGCGATCTGCGGCAGGTGGGTGATGCAGATCACCTGACGTCGCGCCGCCAGAGCGGCGAGCTTGCGTCCGACCGCCCGCGCCGTCTGCCCGCCGATCCCCGCATCGACCTCGTCGAACACCAGCGTGCCCGCGGTCTCACCCTCGTTGGCGACGCTCATGAGCGCCAGCATGGTCCGGGACAGCTCGCCGCCCGAGGCGACCTCACGCAGCGGCGCCGCCGCGACGCCCGCGTTGGGGGCGATGGTCAGCTCGACGCGCTCGTCGCCCAGCGCCGTGCGCTGCGCACGCCGCTCGAGCTCGACGGAGAACGCGGCGCCCTCCATCCCGAGCTCCGCGAGCTCGCTCATCACCGACTCGGCGAGGCGAGGGGCCGCCCGGCGGCGGACCTCTCCAAGCCGTCCTGCCAACTCGCCCTCCTCCTCGGCGAGGACGCCCAGCGAGCGCTCGATCTCCTCGATCGCCCCTCCGGCGTCCTCGAGGCCGGCCAGCTCGGCCCGGCAACGCTCCGCGTGAGCGAGCACCGACTCGATCGTGCCCCCATGCTTGCGCACGAGGCGATCGACGCGGTCGAGGCGCTCCTCGATCTCCTCGAGGCGACCCGGCTCCTCGGCCAGCTCGTCTACGTAGCGGCGCAGCTCCGCGCCGAGGTCGGCCGCCTCGATCCGCAGCGCCCGCAGGCGCTCGGCCAGCTCGTCGAGCTGAGGGTCGACGCCGGAGACCTCCTCGACGCGGGCCTCGCTTCGGGCCAGGGCATGCCCTACGTCGAGTCGCTCTCCGGACTCCGAGGCGATCGCCTCGGCTCCGCTCGCGGCGGCGGCGCGCAGCGCGTCGAGGCGGCGCAGGCGCTCGCGCTCCAGGCGGAGGGCGGCGTCGCCGTCGGGATCCGGCTCGGCTGCCTCGATCTCCTCGAGCTCGTAGGCCAGCAGATCCCGCTCACGCTCGCTGGCGCCGACCTTCGCGCGCAGGGCCTCGAGCTCGCGCTCTGCGTCGCGCACGCGAGCGTGGACGCGCACCAGCTCGCCGCGGCCCCGTAGGTGCGCGGGCCCGCAGAAGCCGTCGAGGATTTCGAGTTGCTGGGCGGCGAGGGTGAGGCGGCGGTGCTCGTGCTGGCCGTAGAAGGCCACCAGCCGCCCTCCCAGCTCGCGCAAATCGGCCGCGCTGGCCGAGCGCCCGCTGACAAAGGCGCGGCTTCGCCCCTCCGCGGCCACGCGCCGCCCGAGGACGACCTCGGCCTCGCCGTCGGGCAGGCGCTCGCGCAGCTCGGCGAGCTCTGGGTCGTCGAGGAGACCGTCGGGCAGGGCGAACACGCCCTCGACGTAGGCCTCGCTCGCGCCGGGCCGGACGATCCCCGAGCGCGGTCGCCCGCCCAGGAGCAGGTCGAGGGCGTGGGCGAGCACGGTCTTCCCCGCCCCGGTCTCGCCGGTCAGGACCGTCAGCCCCGACCCGAGGCGCAGCTCCGCCCGCTCGATGAGGAGCAGGTTCTCGACACGGAGCTCGAGCAGCATGCGCTCAGGTGTACCAGCGCTGCGGGACGGATTCGCGCGGCGCGGAGTCCTGTGTCGCAATGGCGCGCGAAGTCGTCACACCCGTTCGCAGAACCGTTGCCCGCCCGGCCCGAGCCTCAGTACGCCAGCCGCCCGAACTTCTCCCGCAGCCGCCCGTAGAAGCTCGAGCCCGAGACCTGGGCGATCAGCACGCGGTCGTGGCGGAAGCGCACCTCCACGCGGTCTCCCGGCTCGAGGGCCGCGATTATCCGCCCGTCGGTGTGCACGTCGACGGGATGGCGCCGGGAGCGGTTCTCGACCTGGAGCACGGTCTCGGTGTCGACCACCAGCGCCCGCGCGGTCAGGGTGTGCGGCGCGATGAAGGAGACCACGTAGCCGTCGACCCCCCAGGCCAGCACCGGACCCCCGTTGGCGAGGTTATAGCCCGTGGACCCGACCGGCGTCGAGGCCACCAGGCCGTCGCAGCGCACGCGCCCGAGCTCCTCGCCCTCGACCAGGTAGGCGAGCTCGGCCACGCGGTCGTCGGGCCGGCGATGGAAGGAGACGTCGTTGACCGCGAGCCGGCCCCCGCCGTCGATGTGGGTCTCGAGCGCGGGGATGGCGAGGGTGTCGAAGTCGCCCGAGAGGATCCGCCGGATCCCGTCGTCGATCTCGCCGTGGTCGACCGTGGAGAGGAAGCCGATGGCACCGAAGTTGATGGCGAACACCGCCAGGTCGTACGGCGCGCAGGCCCGAAGCGCGGTGAGGATCGTCCCGTCGCCGCCGAGCACCACGGCCAGGTCGGTGTCGGAGCTCGGCTCCTCGCGCACGACGAGGCCAGGACGCTCGGAGAGGGCGTGCTTCTCGGCCTCCGCGGGCGGCACCCGGACCTCGATCCCCGCCTCGAGCGCGGCGCCGACCAGCGCGCTCACGCCCTCGGAGGCGTCCTCCACCGTCGCGTGGGTGAACAGGGCGATGGTCTTCGGGGGCTTCACGGCTCGGCCCGCCGCGCCGCCGCCTCGGGGTCGGACAGCGCTCCGGCGCGTCCGCCCTCGGTGAGCCACAGGAAGCTCTCGCGGTTACCGGCCGGGCCCGGGAGGCCCGAGGAGGCACAGCCGAGCAGCGCGCAACCCAGCTCGTCGCGCGCGTGGCGGGTGACCGCGACGATCGCCTCGCGGCGCGCCTCGGGCTCGCGGACGACCCCGCCTCGGCCCACTCGGTGCGGTCCGAGCTCGAACTGGGGCTTGACCAGCGCGACCACGTCGAAGCGCTCGGACAGGCAGCGGACGACCGGGCCGAGCACCTTGGCCAGCGAGATGAAGGAGACGTCGAGCACGGCCAGGTCGGGCGCGTAGGGCAGGGACTCCGGTCGCAGACGCCTGGCGTTGGTGCGTTCGCGCACCTCGACCCGCGGATCCTGGCGCAGGCGCCAGGTGAGCTCGCCGTAGCCGACGTCTACCGCGACCACGCGCTCGGCGCCGCGCTCGAGCAGGCAGTCGGTGAACCCACCGGTCGAGGCGCCGACGTCGAGGCAGTGCCGTCCGCGCGGGTCGAGGCCGAGCGCGTCGAGGCCGCGGGCGAGCTTGGTGCCTCCGCGCGAGGCGTAGCGCCGCCCCTCGGCCACCCGCAGCTCGACGTCGCCGGCCACGAGTTGGCCGGGCTTGGGCGCGCGGGCACCCTCGCCGCCGAGCCGCACCTCGCCGGCCATGACCGCCGCGGCGGCGCGCGAGCGCGACTCGAAGAGGCCGCGCTCGACCAGCAGGGCGTCGAGCCTGGTCTTGACCATGGCTCGCGAGACTACTCGGGCAGCGGTGCCCGCCGGTCGCCTGGCCTGGCGGGGCGGAGCGCGCCCCTAGGCGTCCTCGCGGCCTCCGCTCTCGCGCGCGCCGTCGGAAGCGGCGCCCGGATCGCCGCCGTCCCCGCCATCCCTCGATACTGCCTCGGCCCGGAGCTCCTGCACCCTCGCCTCGCCCACGCCGGTCACCTCGACCGACCGGCCGCCGAGTTCGACCGTCTCGCCGTGCCGAGGCAGCCGCCCCAGTCCCTCGACCACGTGCCCGCCGATCGTCGCCTCGTGCGCGTCCGCGAGCTCGATCCCGAGCTCCTCCTGGACGAGTCGCAGCGGCGCGGTGCCGTCGATGACCACGGTCTCGCCCTCGCGGCGCACGAGCTCGGCCCCCGGCGGGTCGAACTCGTCCTCGATCTCCCCGACGATCTCCTCGAGCACGTCCTCGAGCGTGACCACCCCGACTCCGGTCCCGTGCTCGTCGACCACCAGCGCCATGTGCTGACGGCTGCGGCGCAGCTCGCGCAGGAGCTCGTTGACGAGGGTGGCGTCGGAGATCCGCGGCAGCGGGCGCGCCAGCTCGCGCAGGTCGGTGTCGGCGAGGCCGGTCGGAGCGGTCAGCAGGTCCTTGACGTTGAGCAGCCCGACGACGGCGTCGAGGCCGCCGTCGTCCTCGCAGAGGGGAAAGCGGGTATAGCCGGTCCCGCGTGCGTGGCGGGCCGCCGCCTCGCCTCCCTCGCCCACGGTGAGCACGGTGACCTCGGGCCGCGGCACCATGATCTCGCGGGCGCGGCGGTCGCCGAACGAGAAGACGTTGTCGGCGAAGCGCTGCTCCTGCGCGTCGATCAGCCCCTGCTCGGAGCTCTGACCGATGAGCGTGCGCAGCTCGTCCTCCGACGCCGGCGCGTGGCCCGCCTCCCGAGCCGGCGGGATGCCGAACGGCTTGAGGACCAGGTTGCCCAGGCCATTGAAGAGGTCGACGAGCGGCTTGGTCGCCGTGTAGAAGATTCGCATCGGCGTGGCCACTGCGAGCGAGATCGGCTGCGTGCGGGAGAGGGCGAGGCTCTTGGGTGCGAGCTCGCCGAGCACGACGTGCAGCAGCGTGATGATCAGGAAGGCGAACAGGCCGGCCAGGCCGATGCTGAAGATACGGGTCTGGTCGCCGAGGACCCCTTCGAGCAGATCGTGGAAGACGCGCTCGCCGACCACGCCGAGGCCCAGGCTGGCCATGGTTATCCCGAGCTGGCACGCCGCGAGGTAGGCGTCGATGTGATCGACGGCGTGGCGCACCGAGCCGGCGCCCGCCCGGCCCGCGCCCTCGAGGTCGGTCACCTGCGCCGGGCGCATGCGGGTGATGGCGAACTCGGTGGCCACGAAGAAGCCGTTGGCGACCACGAGGAGGAAGGTGACGATGAGCTCGAGGATCATTGAGGGGCTCGCGGGGGCGAGAGGGCGGGCGCCGGAGCGTGTGATCGCACTCACAGACAAGCGCGCCGGCTGACCCTAGATTAGTCATCGACTCTGAGACAGCGGCCGGCGAGGCCAGGGGCCACAGACTTCCCCTCAGAGATCACATACGCAGCACTCCTCCCTCGAGCGACCCGCCGCCCCCCTCGGCGGGTCGCTCTCTTTCCGGGACCCGGGCGCGAGGCACCCCCCTGCCTCGCGCCCCCCGGACGGTCCGTGAACGCCCCTTAGACGGTCTCGGCCACCCCCCGCGGCGCCAGCAGAGCCTCGGCCACGCGCTCGGCCACGGCCGGCGGTGTCAGGCCGACCTCCTCGCGCAGCAGGGCCGGCTTGCCGTGAGTCACGTAGCGGTCGGGCAGCCCGAGGCGCAGGAGGCGGGCCTCGCCCAGGGCGTCGCGGTCGGCGAGCTCCTCGAGGACGGCCGAGCCGAAGCCGCCGGCCAGCACGTTCTCCTCGACGGTGACGATCAGCTCGTGCTCGGCAGCGAGCTCGGTCATCAGCTCGACGTCGAGCGGCTTGGCGAAGCGCGCGTCGGCGACCGTGGGCTCGACGCCGTGCTCGGCCTCGAGCAGCTCGGCCGCCCCGAGCGCGACCGGCACGCCGTAGCCGTACCCGACCAGGGCGACCCGCTCGCCGTCGCGCAGGATCTCGCCGCGGCCTATGTCCACCGGCTCGGGCCTTGTCGGCAGCGCGACCCCCTCGGCCTCGCCGCGCGGGTAGCGCAGCGCCATCGGGCCGCCGTGGACGAGCGCGGTGCGGAGCATGCGCACGAGCATGGCCTCATCCCGGGGAGCCATCACCGTTATGTGGGGCAGCATGCGGAGGTAGGAGACGTCAAAGGCGCCGTGGTGGGTCGGCCCGTCGTCGCCTACCAGCCCGGCGCGGTCCATGGCGAAGACCACGTCGAGGCCCTGGAGGCAGACGTCGTGGACGATCTGGTCAAAGGCGCGCTGGAGGAAGGTCGAGTAGATCGCGCAGACCGGCTTGGCGCCCTGGAGGGCCAGCCCGGCCGCGAACAGCACGGCGTGCTGCTCGGCGAT
>CADCVU010000008.1 GCA_902806245.1 uncultured Solirubrobacterales bacterium | reverse complement strand
TGGTCTCGGCGCTGAAGCCCGGCGAGTGCAGGGTGCCGCCCTCGTCGGCGTTCAGGTACGCCGCGGCGTCGCCGGCGCGGGTCCCCCAGCCGGTCAGCGCGAACACCGCGCAGCGTTCCGGAAGCCGGCCGTGGCGGTTCTCCCACGCCAGCACGTCGTCGGGCTCGACCAGGGCGTCGTGGTCGCCGGCGACCCGGTCGCGGACGTCGATCACCGCGACGGCGAGCAGCAGGTCGGCGGGATCGAGTCGGTCGACGCTCGCCCCCTCGGCCGAGAAGTGGGCGGGCGCGTCGACGTGGGTCCCGCAGTGCTCGTCGAAGGACCAAGAGCGCACGAAGAAGCCGTCGTCGGCCACCGAGAAGCGCTCCGCCACCTCGACCGGGTTGTAGACCGGGAACAGCGGAAAGTCAGGCCGCAGCGTATGCGTGAGGTCGACGACCTCGGCCCGGCGCAGCGTCTCGAGTCCTCCCGATTCCATCGGCTCGGCGATCCTAACCGAGCCGGCGGGAGCCGCGGGCCGGGCTAGGCGGCCGGGCGCTGTGCCCGCGAGGCCTGTCCGTCGGCGCGCCGCTCGGCCGGCTGTCGCCCGAGCAGCCCGGACAGCAGCTCGCCGAGGGTGCGGTCGGACACGAGCTCGTGGCGCAGCGGAACGTTGGGATGGACCTCGTAGAAGTTGCGCCGCCCGACCCGGTGGCGGGTGAGGTACCCGCCCTCGACCAGGTCGGACATGATCCGGTGAGCGGCCCGTTCGGTGATCCCGACTTCCCCCGCGATGTCGCGCAGTCGCATCCCGGGCGTGCGCACCACGCAGAGCAGAGCGAGCGCGTGGTTGCTCAGAAAGGTCCACGTGGGCATGGTTCGATGGTACCGCCCGGCTGCGAGAGAGCGGCGCCTTCTGACCTGATTGGCAAGACAAATGTGGTACTCGCGACCACGCTTTCAAGTTCCGTCGTTTTCGGTCCTCGAAGGCCGCAGGGCTAGCCTGCGGCGAGTGGACGAGCTGATCGATCTCGCGCTGGCCGAGGATCTCGGCGCGGGCGACATAACCGCCGAGGCCGTCGTCCCGCGTGGGGCGCGCGCTCGCGCCCGCCTCGAGCAGAAGGATGACGGCGCGGTCGCCGGCCTCGACGTCGCCGCGGCGGTCTTCCGCCGCCTCGACCCGGCCCTCGACTGGCACCCGCACGTCGCCGAGGGGGAGTGGGGCCCCGCCGGACGACTCGTCGCCGAGGTCGGGGGCCCGGCGGCGGCGATCCTGGCCGGCGAGCGGGTCGCCCTGAACTTCCTCGCCCGCCTGTCGGGCGTCGCCACGCTGACCGCGCGTTTCGTGAGCGCGGTCGCGGGGACGGGCACGGCCATCCTCGACACTCGCAAGACCACGCCCGGGCTGCGAGCGCTCGAGAAGCGCGCGGTCGCAGCCGGGGGCGGGCGCAACCACCGCGCCGGCCTCTACGACGCCGTGCTGGTCAAGGAGAACCACGCGGCGCTCGCGGGCGGAGCCGGCGCGGCCGCGCGAGCCGCCGTCGCCTACGCTGCGGAGCACGGCCTTCCCGTCGTGGTCGTCGAGTGCGCGACCCTCGACGAGGTCGACGCGGCGCTCGAGGCCGGCGCCCCCCGGATCCTGCTCGACAACATGGCGCTCGAGGATCTCCGCGAGGCCGTCCGTCGCGCCCGCGGTCGCGCCGAGACCGAGGCCTCCGGCGGGGTCACGCTCGAGACCGCGCGCTCGATCGCCGAGACCGGCGTCGACTACATCAGCGTCGGCGCGCTCACCCACTCCGCCCCTGCCCTGGATCTCAGCCTGAGCGTGGAACCCCTCTAGACTTGTTGACGAGCGGTTATCGACACCGAGCCGACTCAGCGTCGAAGGAGCAGCCATGACCACCATCGCTCTGCCCACCCTGCCGCCGAGCTCCTCCGTCGACGCGCTCTCGCCCGGCGAGATCGAGGAGCTGAGCGCCGAGGTCCGGGCGCTCGCGGCCCAGCGCGACGCGGTCATCCTCGCCCACAACTACCAGCGGCCCGAGGTCCAGGGCGTCGCCGACTACGTGGGCGACTCGCTCGGGCTCTCCCAGCGCGCCGCCGACACCGCCGCCGAGGCGATCGCCTTCTGCGGCGTGCACTTCATGGCCGAGACGGCGTCGATCCTCTCGCCCGAGAAGGCGGTGCTGCTGCCCGACCTCGGCGCCGGCTGCTCTCTGGCCGACGCCATCACCGCCGACGAGCTGCGGGCCTGGAAGGCCGAGCACCCCGGTGCCATCGTCGTCATGTACGTGAACACTTCGGCCGAGGTCAAGGCGGAGACCGACTACTGCTGCACCTCCTCGAACGCCGTACAGGTCGTCGAGCACATTCGCCGCGAGCACGGCGACGACGTCGAGATCCTCTTCGGTCCGGACATGTTCCTCGGCGCCTACGTCGAGCAGGTGACCGGCCGGCGCATGCGCGTGTGGATGGGCGAGTGCCACGTCCACGCCGGCATCCGCCCGGACGACATCGCGGCGGTCCGAGCCGAGCACCCCGGAGCCGACTTCCTCATCCACCCCGAGTGCGGCTGCTCGACCTCGGTCATGGAGTACGTGGCCGCCGGCGACGTCGACGCCGACTCGACGCACATGCTCTCCACCGGCGGGATGCTCGCTCACGCGCGCGAGTCCGAGGCCGAGACCTTCATCGTCGCCACCGAGACGGGCATGCTGCATCCGCTCGCGGCCGAGAACCCGGACAAGCGCTTCATCGCCGCCAACCGCGAGGCGGTGTGCACGTACATGAAGATGATCACCCTGCCCAAGCTGCGCGACGCCCTGGCCGGCGACGGTGAGGGCTACACGGTGAGGGTCCCGCCACAGGTCGCCGAGCGCGCGCGCGTTCCCATCGAGCGGATGGTCGCGATCGCCCCGTAGGCGTCGGCGCGGCCCCGATCTCGAGCCGTGGTCGCCCTCACGATCATCGTCTTCTTCGTGGGCATGACCCTGCTCGCGTTCACGGTGATCGTGGTCGAGTCCGTCTGGCTGGTGGCCCTCGTCGGAGTCGTCCACATCACCGCATCGGTGGTGCTCGGCGTCCTGATCGTCCGCCGGCTGGGAGACGAGGAGCGCGGGACCGCGGACGAGGAGGAGGCGGACGCCGCGCCGAGCGGTTGAGGAGCGCGCCGCGAGGGCTCGGCCGCGCCGCCGGCCCGGCTAAGGTGCCCGCGCCGTGGAGAAGACCCCAGCAAGCGGTCCGGGCGCGGGCGCCGGCGAGCCTCCGGCGCGTCTGCGCCGGCTCCTGCCCGCGGCTAGCTCCGGGACCGCCGACGAGATCGCCTCGAGCCTGAGGCTCGGCGACCTGGCGCCGCCCGAGCGCCCCTACCTCGTACTCAACATGGTGGCCACCCTCGACGGCAAGGCGGCGATCCGGGGACGGACCGGACCGATCGGCGGGCGCGCCGACCGCGAGCTCTTTCACCAGCTGCGCACGCAGGCCGACGCCGTCATGGCCGGCGCCGAGACCGTGCGCACCGAGCGCTACGGGCGCCTGGTGCGCGACCCGGCCCGCCGCGACAAGCGCGAGCGCGAGGGCCTCGCGGCCGATCCCCTGGCCTGCGTGGTCAGCGCCGCGCTCACCGGGCTCGCCGAGACGCCGCTGCTCGCGGCGCCGGAGCAGCCGGTGATCGTCCTCACCGGCGCCGACGGCGAGATCGCCTCGACCGCGGCGAGCGTCCGCTACGTCCGCGCGGCGGGGCGCGAGCAGTCGGGCGGGCCGGTCGACCTGACTGCGGGGCTGCGGGCCCTGCGCAGAGAGCACGGCGTGCGCTCGGTCCTGTGCGAGGGCGGACCGACGCTGAACGCCGAGCTCCTGCGGGCCGACCTGGTCGACGAGCTCTTCCTCTCGGTGGCGCCGAAGCTCGCCGGCGGAGCGGACGCGCTGACCATCGTGGCCGGCGCGGCCCTGCCCGAGCCTGCCGAGCTCGGCCTCGTGTGGCTGCTCGAGCACAAGGGAGAGCTCTTCCTGCGGCTGCGGGTCCGCCCCGCCGGGCGCGACCCCGCCGCCGATCGGTCCTGACCCGCCGCACCGACCCTCGGTGACAGCGCGATCGCGGCGCTAGCCTCATGAAGAGGCGTCGGACGACGCCGTCCGACCTCATGAGCCGCGCCCGCCTCATCCTCCTCCCGCTCGCCTGCGCCCTGGTCGCGCTGATGGCCGGCATGTGGCTCGGCGGCCACCCGCGCGTGCTCCCCGACGGCGTGCGGACCGCGTTCGTGGAGGACGACCGCGCGCTGCGAGCAGAGGTCATCGACCAGATCGAGAACGACTTCATCCGCGAGGTCGACGTCGAGAAGCTCCAGGACGCGTCGCTCAAGGGCATCATCTCCTCGCTCGGCGATCGCTTCTCCCACTACTTCTCCCCGCGCGAGGCGCTCCAGTTCCAGCAGTCGGTGCAGGGTCGCTTCGAGGGGGTAGGGATGCGGATCGAGGAGGTCCGCCGCGGCCTCCAGGTGGTGTCGGTGTTCGAGGGCTCGCCGGCCGAGCGCTCGGGCATCCGCCAGGGAGCCATCATCACCAACGTCGGTGGGGAGTCGATCGCCGGCCAGAGCGCCGAGATAGCCACGGCCAAGATCAAGGGCCCACCCGGCACCTCGGTGCGGCTGACCCTGCTCGAGCCCGACCGGAGGAAGACCCGGACCATCGACGTGAAGCGAGAGGCGATCTCCGTTCCGACCGTCGAGTCGAAGCTCGAGACCGTGAACGGCAAGAAGCTCGGCGTGGCCGAACTGCTCACCTTCAGCTCGGGCGCCCACGGCGAGCTGCGGTCGGCGATCGACAAGCTGCTGGCTCAGGGCGCGCAGGGGATCGTCCTCGATCTGCGTGGGAACGGCGGCGGCCTCCTGCAGGAGGCGGTGCTGGTGTCGAGCATCTTCCTCGAGGACGGCACCGTGGTCTCCACCGACGGACGCAACCGCGGCCGCCAGACCTACCCCGCCGAGGGCGACGCCCTCGATCCCAAGCTCCCGGTCGTCGTCCTGGTCGACGGCGGCTCGGCCAGCGCCTCGGAGATCGTGGCCGGCGCGCTGCGCGATCGCAAGCGCGCAACGCTCGTCGGTGAGAAGACCTTCGGCAAGGGCGTCTTCCAGGAGGTCGAGCCGCTCTCGAACGGCGGGGCGCTCGACCTGACGGTGGGCCGCTACTTCCTGCCCAGCGGCGAGAACATCGACGCCACGGGGATCGTGCCCAAGACCAAGGCGCGCGACGATCCGCGGACCCCGCGCGACGAGGGGCTGCCGGTCGCGCTCCGCGCGCTCGCCTCGCAGGTTCGATGAGCTCGCCCCGCGGCGGTGGGGGCGGCCGAGCGCCGGCCCGCCGG
>CADCVU010000007.1 GCA_902806245.1 uncultured Solirubrobacterales bacterium | reverse complement strand
TCGAGCACCTCCAGGCGCGCGTACTCGTCCATCAGGGCCTCGAGGTCGGCGAGCTCGTCGTAGCTCTCGGCGCGCATCATCGGCGGCACGAGGTGGTCGACGACCACGGCGTGCGCGCGGCGCTTGGCCTGGGCGCCCTCGCCCGGGTCGTTGACCACGAAGGGGTACACGAGCGGCATCGAGCCGAGCGCGGCGTCCGGCGCGCAGGAGGCGCTTAGCGCGACCATCTTGCCCGGCAGCCACTCGAGCGTGCCGTGCTTGCCGAGGTGCACGATCGCATCCGCGCCCCAGTGTTGGTCCAGCCAGCGGTAGGCGGCCATGTAGTGGTGCGCGGGGGCGAGCTCCGGGTCGTGGTAGATGCCGACCTGGTCGTCGCCGTAGCCGCGTGGCGGCTGGATCAGCACCACCACGTCGCCGAGCTCCAGTCCCGCGACGACGAGGTCGCCCTCCGGCGAAGCGCTCTCGCTGCGGTCGAGGTAGCGATCACCCGGCGCGGGGCCCCACCGCTTCACGATCGCGTCGGTTAGCTCGGGCTCCAGCGTGGCGTACCAGTCCAGGTAGTCGGCGACCGGGATCCGCAGCGGCGCGGCGCCCAGGATCTCGTCGGTCAGGAACTCCGGGTCGTGCCCGCCGGCGGCGATGAGCGCGTGCATGAGCGCGTCGCCGTCGGCGGGGATGTCGCGCACGTCGATGCCATCGGCCTTGAGCCGGTGCAGCAGGCCGATCGCACTTGCGGGGGTGTCCAGGCCGACGGCCATGCCGATGCGGGCGTGCTTGGTCGGGAACGCGGTGAGGACTATCGCGATCTTGCGCCGGGCTTCCGGGTCGCGCAGGCGCGCGTGGCGCAGCACCAGGCCGGCAAGGCGGTCGCAGCGCTCGTCGTCGGCGACGTAGCGGGGGACGGCGACGCCCACCGGGGAGTCCTCGAGCTCGCGCTCCTTGAAGGAGATCGGGCCGCCGATGATGCGCCCGTCGAACTCGGGGATGGCCACCTGGGTCGCGGCGTCGACGGGAAGCAGGCCCTCACCACCCTCGTCCCAGCGCTCGCGCGACATCGTCACGCACAGGGCCTGGATCACCGGCACGCCGAGCGCCTCCAGGGCGCCGGCGTCCCAGGCCATCTGCTCCTCCGCCCCGCCGTCGTCGACGGCCACGTCGCCGGCGGCGTCGCCGCGGTTGGCCCCGCCCGTCGCGAGCATCGTCGTGACGAGCGCATCGACGTGGCCGGCCAGCAGCTCGAGGGCCGCCACGCGCCCGTCGTCGTGGGCGCGGCGCAGGGTATAGCTCCAGACCGCCAGCGGATGGCCGCCGGCGCGCCGGATCGCGGCACACAGCCCGTCGACGAAGTCGGTGTTCCCGGTCAGGCGGTGCGAGCGATAGAAGGCGATGCCCACGACGGGAGCGGCCGGGTCGCGGCCGGCGAGCGCCTCCTCGAGCGTTACGTCGCCGCGGCCGGGCACGTAGATGCCGAGCTGCTCCACGCTCTTGGGTGCCTCGAAGCCGAAGCCCTCCAGAAGGAACGTGTCGGCCAGAAAGCGCAGCATCTGCTCGACGTTGTCCACATCGCCCGACTGGAGGTACTCGCCGACCTGAGCCACGGCGCCCGACGGCACGGTCGAGAGCGCGGTCATCTCGGCGTCGGGACGCGACTCCCCGCCGAGGGCGATCAGCGCGATGCCCGCGACGCGGCAACGCTCGGCCAGGCGATCGACGCCGCCCTGCCAGCCGCGGCGGCCACCGAGCACGCGGGTGACGACGACGCGCGCGCCGTCGAGCACGTGGTCCAGGAACGGGTCCAGGTCGCGCGTGCCCTGGGGGTTGGCGCAGCGCACCTCGGGGAAGCCCTCGGGCAGGCGTCGCACGGCGGCGGCCGTGGCGAGGATCTCGGTGTCGGCGGTCGTGACGAACCTCAGCACGGGACACACTCCAGCAGCAGGTCGGGAAGGTCGGTGGGGACGCCGCCCTCGATCAGCGCGCGCAGGTGGGCGGTGTCGAGGTGCTCTTCGACCAGGTCGCCGAGGCGGTCGAGCTGGCGCTCGCGCTCGGCGGCGAAGCAGGTGCGAGGCGCCGGGACGAATTCGAGTCGGCGACGGGCGGCCACCCAGCGCAGCAGGGCGCGCCGGGCGTCGTCGTGCTCGAGCAGCCCATGCCAAGAGGTGCCGAGGGCAGCGCCGAGCGCACAGCCTTCGGGGGCGCCGTCGGCTTCGGTGATGAGCGGGACTCCGCCGTGAGCCACGGGGCGGCCGTGGCGGATCTCGTAGCCACCGACGGCGCTGTCGAGCAGACCGCTGTGACCTCTGACGGTGCGCAGTACTTTGTCGGACGCGAAGGCGGTGCGAACAGGCAGCAGGCCGAGGCCGGAGGCCTCGCCGGCGCCGGACTCGACCGCGTCGGTGATCGTCTCGCCGAGCATCTGATAGCCGCCGCAGATGCCGAGGATCGGATCGCCGGCGGCGGCGCGCGCGAGGAGGGCGGCGTCCAGGCCGTCGGCGCGCATGCGGGCGAGGTCCTCGACGGTCGCCTTTGTGCCGGGGACGACTGCGAGGTCGGCGCGGGCGATGTCCACGGGCGAGCGCGTGAACCTGACGCGGACGCCCGGCTCGTGGCTCAGCGCGTCGAGGTCGGTGAAGTTGCTCATCCACCGCAGCCGGACGACGGCGACGTCGAGCGCTCCGGCGCTGCCCGCGACGTCTGCGCGCGGCGCCTCGATAGCCAGCGAGTCCTCCGCGTCGATGCTTAGGTTCTCGACGAACGGCAGGACGCCGAGCGTGGGCCGGCCGGTCAGGCCGGACATCTGCTCCAGCCCGGGAGCGAGGATCGAGTGGTCGCCGCGGAACTTGTTGATCACGAAGCCCGCGACGTGGCGCTGGTCCTCGGGCGACAAGGTCGCGACCGTCCCGAGCAGCGAGGCGAAGACGCCGCCGCGGTCAATGTCGCCGACGATGACCACCGGTAGGTCGGCGGCGCGGGCGAGGCCCATGTTCGTGAGGTCCGCGGCGCGCAGGTTGATCTCCGCCGGGCTGCCGGCGCCCTCGCAGACCACGACGTCATAGCGGGCGCGCAGGCCCGACAGTGCATCGGCGACGACTGGTCGCAGCTCGTCCTTGATCTCCTGGTAGCCGCGCGCGCCGACGTTCGCGTAAGGCCGGCCCATGACGATGACCTGGCTGTGGCTCTGGCCCGAGGGCTTGATGAGGATGGGATTCATCGCCACCTCGCCCTCGACGCCCGCGGCGGTCGCCTGCATCGCCTGCGCGCGGCCGATCTCGAAGCCGCCGCGCGCAACGACCGAGTTGAGCGCCATGTTCTGCGCCTTGAACGGCGCGACGCGAACGCCCTCGCGCGCCAGCCAGCGGCACAGCCCAGCCGTGACTAGTGACTTGCCGACGTCGGAGTGGGTCCCGGCCACGAGCAGCGCGCCCTTCATGCGCCGGCCCTTCGGCGCCGCGGGCTGAGCAGCGCGCGGGCCCCGGCGCAGGCGAGAGCGCCGGCGGCACCGACGACGCGCGAGAGACGGGTGGCGCGGTGCACGTCGGCGGCGGTCGGCGCACGCTCGGCGCCCATGGTCGGGCGCACTTCGCGGACGCCGGCGTAGGTCAGGGGCCCGCCCAGGCGCACACCCAGGGCGCCTGCGAAGGCGGCCTCGACCTGGCCGGCGTTCGGGCTGGGGTGCCGCGTGCCGTCGCGGCGGACCGTGTTCCAGGCCGTGCCGGGCGTGCCGCCGACGACGGGCGCGCCGAGCGCGGTGAGCAGCGCGGCCAGCCGGGCCGCGGGCCAGTTGACGAGGTCGTCGAGCCGGGCCGCGGCCCAGCCGAATTCGCGGTAGCGACTGCTGCGATGGCCGACCATCGCGTCCAGCGTGTTGGTTGCGCGGTAGCCCATGACTCCGGCCGGGCCCGCCACCGCGCCCCACAGCAGCGCGCCGACGACCGCGTCGCTGGTGTTCTCGGCCACGGACTCCAGGGCCGCACGCGCTAGGCCGTCGGCGTCGAGCGCCTGAGGGTCACGCCCGCACAGTGAGGGCAGCGTCTCGCGCGCCGCGTCCAGCTCGCCGGCATGTAGGTGGTCGGCCAGCCGATCGCCCACGCGGGTGAGCGCGCGTCCGCCCAGCGAGGCCCACGTCACGACCGCCAGCACGACCGACCGGCTCGCACCGGCGCGGCCGGCGGCGCGAGCCGCCAGCTCCCCGGTCCCGGCGGCCAGCCCCGCGAGCAGGACGGTGTACGCGACGCCCCGGGCGCGCGTCGGCGCGTAGGCAACGGACTCGGCGCGCTGCGCGAGGAGGCCGAAGCCGGCCACCGGATGCAGCCGGCGGGGGTCCCCGAGCAGTACGTCGGCGACATACCCGCCGGCCAGAGCCGTGCCGCTCACGCCGACACGCCGATCTTCGCTGGTGTGGCGGCGTTGACCCGCGTCAGCGTCCAGCGCCCCTCGTGGGCGTGCAGTTCGGTGACCGCCAGCGGCGTCGCGTCGATGCGCCAGAACGCCTCGATGGGCGCGCTCAGCGCGTGCACGACGGCCGCCTTGACCACACCGCCGTGAGTGATTGCGACGGCGCTTCCGCCCTGCATGGCCTGCCGGTCGAGCCACGCCCCGACCCGGGCGCCGAAGGCCGTGAGGCTCTCGCCGCCATGCGGTCGCGCCGAGGGATCGGTCATCCACGACGCCATGCCGGCGGCTTCGGAGGTGGAGATCTCCTCCGGGGTGCGCCCGGCCCAGGTGCCGAAGTCGCACTCGATGATCTGGGGCTCGAGCGCCAGGGAAGTCAGTCCCGCCGCCTCCGCGGTCTGTTGGCAGCGCACCGCCGGGCTGCACACCACCTCGAAGCCGCTCGGCAGACCCACGCGCAGCGCAGTGGCGGCCTCGCGTCCGCGCTCGTCCAGCGGCTCGTCAGCGGGGAACACGAACGCCCGGGTGGCGGGCGTGGGGGCGTGGCGGACGAGGAGCAGCCTTCTCACGCTGCGACCGCGGAATGCATCTGGGTTCCTCCACGGGATCGGGCGTCCCGGACTAGAAGGGTTCACGGCGGGGAGTTCCTGACTTCCGAGCCTTCTCGACCCGGTCACAGTGGCGCGACCGTCCCGGTTTCCCACCGGCTTCCTCGCCGCCGCGCTGACCGGGTCACTCTACTGTTCCGGACGTGTCCGCCGAGGATCGACTGGTTCGCCCGCCCACGCCGCCCGGCTTCGATTCCTCGCGCGCCGCGGAGCGATCCGCTGATCCGGCTGGGTGGCGCTACCCCGACGAGGCCCGCGAGGTGGTGCATCGCGTGATCGCCGAGCGCCGCGACATCCGGCGCTTCCGCCCCGACACCGTGCCCGACGACGTGCTGCGCCGGATCCTGGAGGCCGCTCACCGGGCGCCTTCGGTCGGTTTGATGCAGCCCTGGCGCCTGATCGTCGTCACGCAGGAGGAGACTCGGATCGAGGTCCGCCGGCTGGCCCAGCGCGAGCGCCTGCGCCAGGCCAACCGCTTCGACGAGCGCGCCCGCCAATTTCTCGACCAGAAGATCGAGGGCGTCGTGGAGGCGCCGCTGGGCATCGTCGTGTGCTGCGATCACGGCGAGCCGGAGGTCGAGGTGCTCGGCCGCGGCACGATCCCCGAGACAGACGTCTACAGCACCGCCTGCGCGATCGAGAACCTATGGCTGGCCGCGCGCGCCGAGGGCCTCGGCGTCGGATGGGTGAGCTTCTACCGGCCCGACGACCTGCGCGCCGTGCTCGGCATTCCGGCGAACGTCGATCCCATGGCCTACCTGTGCGTGGGCTGGCCCGACGAGCGCCCGAAGCGCCCGGGCCTGGAGGCGGCCGGCTGGACCTCGCGGCTTCCGCTCGACGACGTCGTCATGCGCGAGCGCTGGCGTGACGCGCCCGGCTCCGAGGGGGCCCGCGCGGCGATCGACCACGCCGCCGCGATTGCGGCGCGCGATCGGCTCGACCAGCTCGTCAAGCCGTCCGGGAGCCTGGGTGCGCTCGAGGCGTTGATCGAGCGCTGGGCGGCGATCACAGGTCATCCGCCGCCGTCGCGGCTGCGCGCGGGGGTCCTTGTCTGCGCCGCGGACCACGGCCATGTCGTCCATGGCACCAGCCTCTTCGACGCCGAGGTCTCGGCGCAGGTGACGGCTGCGGCCGCGCGGGGCGAGAGCGCGGTCGGCGTGCTTGTGCGTCAGGGCGACCACACGTTGCTCGTGGCCGACCTCGGCCTCGCCGGTCCCACGCCGGCGGGGGTGCGCGACGCGAAGATCGCTCGAGGCAGCGCCGACATGCTCGCCGGCCCCGCGCTGGCTGCCGCAGAGCTGAGGGCTGCGCTCGCCGCGGGTGCGGCGCTCGCGGATGAGCTGGCCGAGGGTGGTGCCGACTGCCTCGTGCTCGGAGAGATCGGGATCGGCAACACCGCGACCAGCGCCGCGCTCGTGTGCGCGCTCACCGGGGCCGAGCCGGCGGTGACCGTCGGGCGCGGCACCGGCATGGACGCGGCCGGGCTGGCGCGCAAGCGCGCGGTGGTGGCCGCCGCGATCGAGCGCCACGGGGGGCCGCTGCCCGCGCATGCCGCGCTGCAGGCGGTCGGAGGCCTGGAGCTCGCGGCGCTGACCGGAGCAGTGCTCGAGGCCGCCCGCCGCCGCGTGCCCGTGGTGCTCGACGGCTATGCGACCGCCGCCGCCGCGCTCGCCGCGGTCGGGCTGGACCCGAGCGCCGGCGAGGTGCTCGTCGCGAGCCACCGCTCGGCCGAGCCGGGCCACGACACCGTGCTCGCGGAGCTGGGCCTGGAGCCGCTGCTGGATCTACGTCTGCGCCTCGGCGAGGCCTCGGGCGCCCTGCTGGCGCTGCCGATCGTCGCGGCGGCGGGGGTGCTGCACCGCGAGATGGCCACCTTCGACGAGGCCGACGTCGCACGCGCGCCTTGAGGGCGTCGATCGGCGCGCTGCGTCTCGCGGTCGTCTTCCTGACGATCGTGCCCGTCCGCGTCGGGGCACGGCCGCCCCCGCTCGGGGTCGCTGCCGCGTGGTTTCCGGCCGTCGGAGCGCTGATCGGCGCGCTCGCCGGGGCGGTGGCCTACCTCGCCGCGCCGCAGCTCGGCCCGAGCGCTGCGGCCGTACTGGCCACCGGCGTGCTCGTCGTCGTCACGGGCGGGATCCACGAGGATGGACTGGCCGACTGCGCCGACGGACTTGGCGTGCGCGGCGATCGCGAGCGGCGGCTCGCGGTCATGCGCGACTCCGCGGTCGGGACCTTTGGCGCGCTCGCGCTGCTGCTGTGGCTGATGCTCCTCGTCGCGACCCTGGCCAGTCTCGACCGCGAGGACGCGCTGCGGACGCTGGTCGTTGCGGGCGCGCTGGGCCGGTGGGCCGCGCTCGTGCACGCTGTGCTGGTGGCCCCGGCGCGACGTGACGGTCTAGGGGCGGGGTTCGCGGTAGGTAAGGCAGCGCTCGCCCTCGCCACCGCCACCGCTGTGGTGATCACCATCGCGCTCGCGGGGATCGGGCGCGGCGTCGTCGCGCTCGCGGTGACGGCGATCGTGGCGCTGCTCATCAGCCGATGGTCGCGCAACGCCCTCGCCGGTCGGACGGGCGACACGCTCGGCGCGACCGTGGCGATAGCCGAGGTCGCCGTCGCGGTCACGCTGCTGAGCCTCTCGGACCCGTGACATCCCCTGAGGCCAGGCGTGCGCGAAAAGCGAGCGCTGCGAGCGCGGATCCTCCGGTGCGGCTGGGCCGCCGCGCGCCGGAGGACCACCTAAGCTCAGTACCACGATGATCGCTCGCGTCGACGCCCTCGCCGCCCTCGAGGCCGAGCGCTTCGACGTGGTCGTCATCGGCGGCGGGATCACCGGCGCCGGCGTCGCCCTCGACGCGGCCTCGCGCGGCTACAGCGTCGCCCTCGTCGAGCGGGCCGACTACGCCTCGGGGACCTCGAGCCGCTCGTCCAAGCTCGTGCACGGCGGGTTGCGCTACCTCCAGAGCTTCGACCTCGGGCTCGTGCGCGAGGCCCTGGTCGAGCGGGCGATCATGGTCAGGCTGGCGCCCCACCTGGTCAAGCCGCTGCCCATGCTCATCACGGGCTTCGAGGGCGAGCGCCCCGACCGCATGGTCGGCGTCGGGCTCAACATGTACGACGTGATGGCCAGCGAGCGGCTGCGCCGCCGGCCCGAGCGGCGCTTTCGCTACGGCTACCGCGCGAGCGAGGACTGGAGCCCCGACCGCCACCGCCTGATCGACGCCGAGGAGGTGATCGAGCACCTGCCGGCGCTCGCCGCGCGTAAGCCGACCGCCGGGTACGTGTTCTACGACTGCCAGACCGACGACGTCCGCCTGACCCTGACCGTGCTCAATGAGGCCGAGCGCTTCGGGGCGGTCTGCGCCAACCGCTGCGAGGTCCTCGAGTTGATCGAGGAGGGCGGGCGCGCCGACGGGGTGCGCTGTATCGACCGGGTGAGCGGCCGGGCGCTCGACGTGCGCGCGACGAGCGTGGTCAATGCGACGGGTGTGTGGGCCGACCGGATCCGCCCGGAGGAGATCCACGCCGAGGCCGAGGTCCCGCACATCCGGCCGAGTCGTGGAACCCACATCGTTCTCTCGGGCGAGGACATACCCCTACGCTCGGGGGCGGTCGTCCCCGCCGGAGGGGGACGGACGATCTTCGCGCTGCCCTGGCTCGGACGCACGCTGATCGGCACGACCGACAAGGACTACTCCGGCGACCTCGACCACATCCGCCCCGACGGCGACGACATCGCCTACCTGCTCGAGGCCTGCAACGCCTTCTTCGGGACCGAGCTCGCGCCCGCCGACGTGCTCGGCGCCTTCGCCGGCGTGCGGCCGCTCGTATCGACCGGCGACACCAAGCGCTCGGTCGACATCTCGCGCAAGGCCGAGCTCTTCGAGACGAGCTCGGGACTCATCACCATCACCGGCGGCAAGCTGACGACCTGGCGGCGGATGGCCAAGCAGGTCGTCGACCGGCTCGTGCTCCGCGACGGGCTCGAGGCGCCGTGTCGCACCGAGGACATTCCGCTCGGCCTTCCCGTCGAGGCGCAGTCGCTGCCGGGCGCGGCGGGCGTCGACGAGCAGAGCCGTCAGCTGCTGGCCGATCGCTACGGCCACACCGCCGGCGAGGTACTGGCGCTCGTGGGCGAGGACCGGGCGCTCGCCGAGCGCATCGTGGCCGACCTGCCCGACCTGCTCGCCGACGTGCGCTTCGCCGCGCGGCGCGAGCAGGCGCTAACCGTCGGCGACGTGCTCCTGCGGCGCACGCGCCTCGGGCTGCTCGACTCGCGCGCCCTGGCG
>CADCVU010000006.1 GCA_902806245.1 uncultured Solirubrobacterales bacterium | reverse complement strand
GAGGTGGTCTTCATCGCGACCGCGAACGTGGCCGAGACCATCCCCGGACCGCTGCTCGACCGCATGGAGGTGATCCGCTTCGACGGCTACACCGTCGAGGAGAAGGTCTCGATCGCCCGCGGCTACCTATGGCCACGTCAGCGCGAGCGCAACGGCCTGCGCGAGGACGAGGTCACGGTCGCCGACGGCGTGCTGCGCACGATCGTCACCGAGTACACGCGCGAGGCCGGCGTCCGCAACCTCGAGCGCGAGCTCGGGACCGTGCTGCGCAAGACGGCGACTAGGCTCGCCTCTGAGCAGGTCACCGCGCCGGTGGAGATCAGCCTCGAGCTGGTGCGCGACGCCCTCGGGCGCCAGCGTCACTGGCAGGAGGCGGCCGAGCGCACCGCGGTGCCCGGCGTGGCCACCGGCCTCGCCTACACCCCGGTCGGCGGCGACGTCCTCTTCATCGAGGCGACCCGCATGCGCGGCCAGGAGGGCTTCGTGCTCACCGGCCAGCTCGGCGACGTCATGAAGGAGTCGGCGCGGATCGCCCTCTCCTACGTCCGAGGCCACGCCGAGGAGCTCGGCTTCGAGCAGGACGCCTTCGAGGACCGGGAGTTCCACGTGCACGTGCCCGCGGGAGCGATCCCCAAGGACGGCCCGAGCGCGGGCGTGACCATGACCACGGCGCTGGCCTCGTTGCTCAGCGGCCGTCCGGTCAAGCACACGGTGGGGATGACCGGCGAGGTCACCCTCCAGGGCCGGGTGCTGCCGATCGGCGGGCTCAAGCAGAAGATCCTCGCCGCCCACGCGGCCGGGCTGACCGACGTGATCATCCCCGAGCGCAACCGCGCCGACCTCGACGAGGTCCCCGCGGAGGTCCGCGAGGCGATGACCTTCCATCCGGTCATGACCGTGCAGGAGGTCTTGGACACCGCGCTGGAGCCGGCCGCCGTCCGGCCCGGCTCGTCGGTGGCCTGACGCCGCCGTCTCAGGCTCCCTCGACCTCGACCTCGGCTCGCGTGCGGGCCGAGGTCGAGGGCTTGGGCATCGCGCCAAGCCCGCCTGAAATCGACGCCGCTCGCGGCCCCTAGCCTCTCGCCCCGTGCAAGCCACGGACTCCGAGCTCGTCCTCCTCGTCCTTCTCGCCGGCGCGGTCGCTCTGATCGTGCTCGCCTACCGCACGCGAGTCCCCTATCCGATCTTGCTGGTCATCGGAGGGCTGGGCCTCGGGCTCGCGCCGGGGCTGCCGAACGTGGCGCTGGCGCCGGAGCTCGTGCTCCTCATCTTCCTGCCGCCGCTGCTCTACTCGGCCGCCTTCTTCTCGTCGCTGCGTGATCTGCGCGCCAACGTCGGACCCATCTCGCTGCTCTCGGTCGGGCTCGTGCTCGTCACCACGGTCACGGTCGCGGTCGTCGCTCACGAGCTGGTGGGACTGCCGTGGCCCGCCGCCTTTGTGCTCGGCGCCATCGTCTCGCCCACCGATCCGGTCGCGGCCACGACGATCGCGCGGCGCCTGGGCGCGCCCCGGCGGGTGGTCACGATCGTCGAGGGCGAGAGCCTGATCAACGACGGCACCGCGCTCGTGGCCTATCGCTTCGCGGTCGCGGCGGCGGTGACGGGCTCGTTCTCGGCGTGGCAGGCGGGCCTCGAGTTCGTCCTCAGCGTGGGCGGCGGCGCCGCCGTCGGTCTGGCCGTCGGCTGGACCGTCGCGCAACTGCGCCGCCGCCTCGAGGACCCCCTGACCGAGATCACCATCTCGCTCGCCACCGCGTACTTCGCCTACCTGCCGGCGGAGCTCCTCGGCACCTCCGGCGTGATCGCGGCGGTGAGCGCCGGCGTCTACCTCGGCTGGCGCTCGCCCGAGCTGATCTCGCCGGGGACGAGGCTGCAGGCGTTCGCGGTCTGGGAGGTTGTGACCTTCGTCCTCAACGGAGCGCTGTTCATCCTCATCGGCCTGCAGCTGCCGGTCGTCCTCGACGGCCTCGCGGGCCAGCGCCTCGGCGGCCTGCTGCTCGACGCCGCGCTGGTCAGCGCCGCGGTGA
This sequence comes from uncultured Solirubrobacterales bacterium, assembly GCA_902806245.1. GTDB lineage: Bacteria > Actinomycetota > Thermoleophilia > Solirubrobacterales > Thermoleophilaceae > JACCUC01. The sequence continues at coordinate 3,934 of CADCVU010000006.1, read as the reverse complement.
TCCTCACCCGCTTCGCTTGGGTCTATCCGGCGACCTGGCTACCGCGCCGACTCTCGGCCCGCCGACGCATGCGCGATCCCATGCCCCCGCTCAGCCACGTCTTCCTCGTCGCCTGGACGGGGATGCGCGGGGGCGTCGCGCTGGCCGCGGCGCTCGCCCTGCCGCTCGAGACCGCGTCGGGCGCCGCCTTCCCGGCCCGGGACACGATCGTCTTCCTCGCCTTTGCGGTCATCCTCGTGACCCTGCTGCTCGAGGGCCTGACCCTGCCGGCGATCATCCGGCGGCTCGGGCTCTCAGGGGCCGAGGCGGAGGATTGGCGCGAGTCGGAGGCGCGGCTGCGGGCCGCCGAGGCCGCACTCGAGCGGATCGACGAGCTCGCGCCCGAGGACTGGGTCCGCGACGACACCGCGGAGCGGATGCGCGGGCTCTACGAGTATCGACGCAAGCGCTTCCAGGCCCGCTTCGACGAGGGCGACGGGCACGTCGAGTACGAGGAGCGCTCGGCCGACTACCAGCGCCTGCGCCGTGAGTTGCTCGAGGCCGAGCGCGCCTCGATCGTCGACCTCCGCCAGAAGGGGGTGATCGACGAGGAGACCATGCGCCGCGTCGAGCGTGACCTCGACCTCGAGGACACGCGCCTAGAGGCCTAGACTGAGCGGCAATGGCCTCGCGGCAGTGCACCCACCTCGACTTCGTCGACAGGGTCGAGCCCCGCTCTCAGGGCTGCGAGGAGTGCCTGAAGACCGGTGACAGCTGGACCCATCTGCGCCTCTGTCTGAGCTGCGGCAAGGTCGGCTGCTGCGACACCTCGAAGAACCGCCACGCCCGCCGCCACGCCGGCGAGGACGGCCATCCGATCGTCGAGTCCTTCCAGCCGGGCGAGCGCTGGCGCTGGTGCTATCCGGACCGCCTCTACCTCTGAGCGGACCCGTCGTAGCGGATCGGCAGCGCCCGCAGTCCGTAGATGCCGGTGATGGAGTCGAACTCGGGCTCGCCGTCGAGCGCCAGCCCGGACATACACGGTGCGAGGAAGGCCAGCGCCTCTTGCAGCTCCGCCCGGGCGAGGTTCGCCCCCAGGCAGAAGTGCGAACAGCCGGATCGCGTGCGCGAGCTGGCTCGGCGCGCCGCGCGGGTCGGGGCCAGGTAGTCGAAGGCCGGCAGCTCGAGCTCGAAGACGAGCGCCATCGGCGCGAAGCTAACACGCCGATGGCATGCGCGAACCCTGCCCTCAGCCGTTCTAATACCTCAAACCGACGAAGGCGGCGGCTCGGACGCGAGGCAGACTAGACGGGTGGCCCTGGGCGAGTCGAAAGCGCGAACGGAACCGGACCGGCCCCTGGAGATCGTCGTGGTCGAGGATCACGCCGCGGTGCGGATGGGCGTCGAGGCGATCCTCCGTCGCGCCGGCCACAGGGTCTCGGCGGCGACGGACTCGCCCGAGGACGCTCACTTCCTGGTGCTCGACCGGCGTCCCGGGGTCGCCCTGCTCGACGTCAACCTCTCCGGCGGCGACGGAATCGAGCTCGCGCGGGCCATCCTCGAGCAGCGACCCGAGCAACCGATCCTCCTGTACACGGGCTTCGCGGCGGATCTCCGGCTCCGAGAGGCGCTCGCCTTTGGCGTTCGCGGCGTGGCGCTCAAGGCGGGCGCACCCGAAGAGCTCGTGCAGGCCGTCGCCACGGTCGCCTCGGATGGCGTCTACCTCGACCCGCGGCTACGCGAGGTGCTCGGGCAATCCGGGTCGGTGCGCGCCCGCGGCGTCCTCTCGAAGCGAGAGGCGGAGGTCTTCGGGCTCCTGGCGCAGGGGCTCACGGGCGAGGAGATCGCCAACCGGCTCGTGCTCTCGGCGGAGACGGTGCGCACCCACGTTCGCAACGGGATGCGCCGCCTCGGAGCCCACACGCGCTCGCACGCGGTGGCGATGGCGCTCAGCGCCGGCGAGATCGAGGCCTAGCGGCTCGCGTCAGACGGGCCGGCGAGCGAGTGCGTTCGACACCGCGCGCAGGAGGCTGTCGCGGGTGAACGGCTTGGGCAGGAACGACAGGCCGTCGCCCGCGACGCCATGGCGGACCATCACGTCGTCGGTGTAGCCCGACATGAAGAGGACGGGCGTATGGGGACGGGACGCCCTCAGCTTCTCCGCCAGTTCTCGGCCCGACATCTCCGGCATGACGACGTCGGTGAGGAGGAGGTCCACGGAGTGGCCGTCGAGTGCGCGTAGGGCCTCGGAGCCCTCGCTCGCCTCGAGGACCTCGTAGCCCCCGTCGCGCAGGAGACGGGCGGCGAGCCGCCGAACCGAATCCTCGTCCTCGACCACCAGCAAGGTCTCGCCCTGGCCACGCTCGCGCGGCTCGGGCGGCTCCTGCGCCTCGGGCACCGCCTCGGCCGCGGCGGGGAAGCGCATGACCATGCGCGTGCCCTCGCCGACGCCCGACTCGATCTCGATGACACCGTGCGCCTGCTTGACGATCCCGTAGACCGTCGCGAGGCCGAGGCCCGCTCCCTCCCCGCTCGGCTTCGTGGTGAAGAACGGCTCGAACACCCGAGTCGCCGTCTCCTCGCTCATCCCGTGCCCGTCGTCGCAGACCGTGAGGCGAGCGAACGACGCACCCCCGATCTCGACGGCGTCGGTGACGATCTGGAGCGTCCCCCCGTCCGGCATCGCGTCGCGGGCGTTGACCGCGAGGTTGACCAGGACCCGCTCGAGCTGCCCCGGGTCGATCTCGATGTTGGGGACGTCCTGCGCGATGTCCGTGCGCAACTCGACGTCCTCGCCGATCGTGCGCTCGAGGAGACGCTGCGCCCGCAGCACGATCGCGTTGGCGTCGAGCACGCGCGGCTCGACCATCTCCTGCCGGCTGAACTGCACGAGCTGATGGGTGAGGTCCGCCGCGCGCTCGGCGGCCGATCGGATCTCGTCGAGGTCGGACCGCGCCTGTGAGCCCTCGGGCAGAGTCTCGGCGGCCAGCGCAGCGCCGTTGAGGATCACCGACAGGAGGTTGTTGAAGTCGTGGGCGACCCCGCCGGCCAGCTTGCCGACGGTCTCGAGCCGCTGGGTCTCCTGCGCCCGGGCCTCGAGCTGCCTGCGCTCCTCGTCCGCCTTTATCCGCTCGGTGATGTCGATCGCCGTGCCGGCGACCGCGTCGGCCTCTCCGCTCTCGTCGCGCAGCGCGAACGAGTGGGTCAGGAACGTGCGCATGCCGCTCTCGAGGGGAAGCGTCTCCTCGTGAGCGACCAGCACGTCCGACTCGCGCGCCTCGCGCTCGGACCTCGCGAAGCGCTCGACGACCTCCGGCGGGAAGAGGTCGCGATCGAAACGACCGACCAGCTCTTCGGGAAGGAGTCCGGTCTCCTCGGCGAGCGCGCGGTTCACGAGCTCGTATCGGCCCTCGAGGTCCTTGACGAAGACCACGCTCGGCATGCCGTCGATCAGCGCCTGGAGACGCTCCCGGCTGCGGGCCACGTCGCGCTCCAGCCGCCGGCGGTCCGTCACGTCCTGGAGCTGCACGATGAACCGCTTGCGCTCGTCGGTCCCGTTGATGCACGAGATCGAGACGTCGGCCTCGAGCCAGGTGCCATCGGCCCGCCGGAAGCGCTTCTCGCGCTGGACGACCGTCGTCTCGCCCCGCAGCATCTCGGCCCGAAGCTCCTCGTCGCGGTCGAGGTCGGCGGGGTGGACCAGCTCCTGGAGGCGCATCTCGAGCAGCTCGTCGGACGAGCGACCGAACAGTTCGCAGAAGGCGCGATTGACGTGTAGGTAGCGACCATCTCCGTCCTGGAGGGCCATGCCGATCGGTGCGTCCTCGAAGAGCTGCTCGAAGCGGCGCCCGGCCGCCGCGACCTCCTCCTCGGCCTGCTTGCGGTCGCTGATGTCCTGCACCTGCGCGACGCCGTAGACCGGCCGATCGGCGGCATCACGGATCAGGGCGACGTG
>CADCVU010000005.1 GCA_902806245.1 uncultured Solirubrobacterales bacterium | reverse complement strand
TCTCTTCGGGCACCGCCACGGACGGGGGCTGCCGATCATCCGGTATAGTCGTGCCGTCCTTGAGTTCGACGAACGGGAGGCGTGGGCCGCAAGGTCCACGCCTTTCGTTCTGATAGGGGCAGGAACGGGCCGGATCACCGGCGCAGGCACATCAGACGGCACAGCAGGAGGTGACGAGTTGAGCGAAGCGATCGATCCCGTGGTCCACCGCGTCACCGCCATGGTGGCACCGCTCCTCGCGGACCTAAAGCTCGACCTCTACGACATCGAGTTCCGCGGCGGCGTCCTGCGCATCACGATCGACACCCCGCCCGGCTCGCCCGGCGGCGTGGACCTCGAGCAGATCGCGTTCGTCACCCGCATGGTGTCGCGCGACCTCGACCACGACGATCCGGTGCCCGGCCGGTACACGCTCGAGGTGTCGAGCCCCGGCCTCGAGCGCACGCTGCGCACGCCGGCGCACTTCCGGCGCGAGGTCGGCAAGACCGTCGCGCTGCGCCTGCGCGACACCGCCGGGAGCGAGCGGCGCATCACGGGGGTCATCGTCGGAGCCGACGACGCCGCCGTCACCCTGCGGCTCGAGGACGCGGACCTGACCGAGCGCGTGGTGCCGTACGACCAGATCGACCGTGCCCGCACGGTGTTCGTCTGGGAGGCCGCGCCGAAGCCCGGCAAGTCCGCTCCCGGCAGGAAGGGCGCGAAGCGCGCCGATAAGCCCGTGAGCACCCGCGGCGCGGCGGTCGCCGCGGCGCTCGCGGCGCGCAACCCGGTCGAGCGCGGCCCGTCCGACGAGCTCGACCCACCCGCGGACCTCCCGTCCGCCTCGGGCGGCACCAGCCCAGATCCATCGAGCCAGGAGGCGTCATGAGCAGTCTCGACATGTCCGAAGCCGTTCGCATGCTGGCGAACGAGAAGAACATCTCGGTCGACACGCTGCTCCACGTCCTCGTCGACGCCCTCGCGACGGCGTACAAGCGCCGCCCCGGTGCGGCGAACGAGGTCGTGGTGGAGGTCAACCCCGACACGCTCGAGTTCACCTTCACCGCGTACGACGTGGACGAGGACGGCAACTGGATCAACGAGCGCGACGACACCCCCCGCCGTGAGGAGATGGGTCGCATCGCCGCGCAGACCTTCCGTCAGGTCATGGGGCAGCGCATCCGCGAGGCCGAGCGCGACATGATGTTCGACGAGTACCAGGACCGCGTCGGCGAGCTGATCACGGGCATCGTCCAGCAGTCCGACAAGCGCTACACGCTCGTCCAGCTGCGCGAGCGCGTCGAGGCCCTGCTGCCCAAGTCCGAGCAGGTCGAGGGCGAGCGCTACGACCACGGCGGGCGGATCAAGGCGGTCATCACCGAGGTCTCGTCCGAGGCCAAGGGGCCGGCCATCATCGTCTCGCGCCGCTCGCCCGAGCTGATCCGCCAGCTCTTCGAGCTCGAAGTCCCCGAGGTCGCCGACGGCCTGGTCGAGATCGAGAACGTGGCCCGCGAGCCCGGCTACCGGTCGAAGATCGCTGTCGTCTCGCACGCCAACGGGGTCGACCCGGTCGGCGCCTGCGTCGGGCCGCGCGGGTCGCGCGTACGGATGGTCGTCTCCGAGCTGCGCGGCGAGAAGATCGACATCATCCCCTTCAACGAGGAGCCGGCCCGCTTCGTGGCCAAGGCGCTCTCGCCCGCGCGCGTGCGCGAGGTGCTCGTCGACGACGACGCCCGCCAGGCCACGGTGATCGTGCCCGACGACCAGCTCTCCCTGGCCATCGGCCGCGAGGGCCAGAACGCGCGCCTGGCCGCCCGGCTCACCGGCTGGCGCGTCGACATCCGCTCGGAGTCGGAGTTCGCTGAGGAGGAGGCGAGCATGGGCTACGAGGAGGAGGAGGCCAGCGGTCGCTGTGCGGCGATCATGACCACCGGCAAGCGTTGTCCCAACGCCTCGCTGCCGGGCTCGCGCTACTGCGGCCTGCCGCCCCACCAGGCGCTCGAGGCGATCGCCACCGACCAGGTCGCCGATCTCGACGGTGGCGGCGAGACGATCGGTGACGGCGACGAGGCGATCGAGGCGCCGGTGCCCGGTGAGGCGGCCGCGGCCGCCGGCCCGGACGCGCCGCCTGCGGGGACGCCATAGGCGCCGCACCGCAGCGGCTCTGCCTCGGCTGCCGGCGCTCGTTGCCCAAGGGCGAGCTGCTGCGGCTCGTGGCCCCGGACGGTGAGCTGGCGGCTGACCCGGCCGCCCTCGCCCCCGGACGCGGCGCGTACCTGTGCTCGCGTCCGGAGTGCCTCGGCACGGCGGTGCGCCGCCGTGCCTTCGCCCGCTCGCTGCGGGCGCCCGTGAAGATTCCCCATAAGACCCTAGACTGGATAGGCGAATGGCAAAGAAGCGCGTACACGAGATAGCCAAGGAGAGAGGTATCCCCTCCAAGGAGGTGATCGCCAAGCTCCAGACCGCCGGCTTCGACGTCAAAGCCGCCGCATCGAGCGTCGACGAGCGCGACATCGCGACGGCCTTCGATCCCCGACCTGTTGCCGCGCCGGAGGCCGCCGCACCGGCCGAGCGCGCCAGCGGCGACGCTGTCGTCCCGGCCTCGAGCGCAACCACCGAGGCTCGCGGCGGCGGACCCGCGAGTGACGCTCCGTCCACGCCCGGCGGCACGCCCCAGAACGGCGGACAGAGCGCCAACCGCGCCGCGCGCCCCGGGCGCTCCGGTCGCCTCGGCGAGCAGGGAGCCGCCGGCGGACGCCGCCGTCGCGTGGTCATCGACTCCCAGGCCGCGCGGCCTCGCGGCTCCAACCCGCCGCCTCCACAGCGCCCACCGCGGCGCGGCCGTCGCCGGCGCACGCCGTGGGTCGAGCCCGACCTGACCCCGCAGGAGGACGTGGTCGAGGAGACGCCGATCACCTCGGTCAACTCGGGCGCCACCGTGCGCGAGGTCGCCGAGTCCTTCGGCCTGCCCGCGCCCGAGGTCATCAAGAAGCTGATGCAGCTCGGCGAGATGGCCACCCTCACCCAGACGCTCACCGACGAGGCCATCGGCGTGCTCGCCGACGAGTTCGACAAGAAGGTCGACATCGTTCACGCCGCCGACGAGGTGGTGGAGGAGCCGGTCGCCGAGGATCCGGAGGGATCGCTGACCGATCGTCCGCCCGTGGTGACCATCATGGGCCACGTCGACCACGGCAAGACGTCGCTGCTCGACGCCATCCGCGAGACCAAGGTCGCCGCGGGCGAGGCCGGGGGGATCACCCAGCACATCGGCGCCTACCAGGTCGCTCACGACGCGCACACGATCACCTTCCTCGACACGCCCGGCCACCAGGCCTTCACGGCCATGCGCGCTCGCGGGGCCAAGGTCACCGACATCGCGGTGATCGTGGTCGCCGCCGACGACGGCGTCATGCCCCAGACGCGCGAGGCGATCGATCACGCGCGGGCGGCCGAGGTCCCGATCATGATCGCCGTCAACAAGATCGACAAGGAGGGTGCCGACCCCAACCGCGTCCGCGGCGAGCTGGCCCAGCAGGGCCTGAACCCCGCCGACTGGGGCGGCGACGTCGAGTTCGCCGACGTCTCGGCGCGGACCGGCGACGGCCTCGACGACCTGCTCGAGACCGTGGTCACCCTCGCCGACATCCAGGAGCTCAAGGCCAACCCGGACGCCGAGGCCTCCGGCAGCGTGATCGAGTCGCGGCTCGACCCGGGTCGTGGGCCGGTGGTCTCGCTGCTCATCCAGCGCGGCACGTTGCGAGTAAGCGACGCGCTGGTCTCGGGGGCGGCCTGGGGCCGGGTCCGCGCCATGCACAACCACCTCGGCGAGCGCGTGACCGAGGAGCGGCCCGGCGAGCCGGTCGAGATCCTCGGCTTCGACGGCGTGCCCGAGGCCGGCGAGATCGTCCGCGTGGTCGAGAACGAGCGCAAGGCGCGCTCGCTCGCGGCCGAGCGCGCCAACCGACTCAAGACCGAGCAGATCGCCCGCCGCTCGGGCGTGCGCGTCTCGCTCGAGGACGTCTTCGCCCGCGCTCAGCGCGGAGAGACGCGCGACCTCAACCTCGTGGTCAAGGCCGATGTCGCCGGCTCGCTCGAGGCTCTGCTCGACGAGATCGCCCGCCTGCCTCAGGACCAGGTCCCGGTCAACGTCATCCACGACGGCGTCGGCGGGATCAACGAGTCCGACGTGATGCTCGCCTCGGCCTCGGAGGCCGTGGTCGTCGGCTTCAACGTGAGACCGGTCGGAGACGCCGCTCGCGTGGCCGACCGCGAGGGCATCGAGATCCGTACGTACACCGTCATCTACCAGGCCATCGAGCAGTTGCGCAGTGCGATGGAGGGCATGCTCGAGCCCGAGCAGGTCGAGCGCGCCGTCGGCGAGGCCGAGGTCCGCGCGACCTTCCGCGCCTCGCGGGTCGGGACGATCGCCGGGTGCTACGTGCGTTCGGGGAACCTGCGGCGTGGCGTGGCCATGCGGCTCGTGCGCGACGGCACAATCGTCTTCGACGGGCGGATCGGCTCGCTGCGGCGCTTCCAGGAGGACGTGCGCGAGGTGGAGACCGGGTACGAGTGTGGTGTGGTGATCGAGGGTTTTGCTGACTTGAAGGAAGGCGATGTGCTCGAGGCGTATGAGACTGAGCAGGTCGAGCGCGCGCTGTAGCGGGCGGGTCGATCATCCTGTTCTCGGGTACGTTCGCTTCGCCCACTCAAAGAGCCCCTCGTCCAGGACGATCGACCCGCCCGCCCCACGCGACGGCTTTGGCTCGAAGGCACTCGAGCGCCGTGGCTGCTCATCGCACACCCTCTCGTCGGTGAAGGCATGAGTTTCTTGTGCCTCATCGAGATCGAGCTGCACTTTCCGCAGGGCGGGAGCCTGAAGGGCAAGCGCAAGGAGATCCTCTCGCTCAAGGAGCAGCTGAGAAGGCGCTTCGGGGCGGCGGTGGCGGAGACCGAGCACCACGAGCTGTGGCAGCGGGCGACCCTGACGGCGGCGCTGGTGGCCCGCGAGGCCCGCGGGGTGGAGGACACCGCGGCGGCCCTCGAGCGGCACGTGCTCGCTAGGTTCGGCGACGGGGTTCGCTGCGAGTGGGGCGTGCGCTCGGCCGAGGAGGTGCTCGGCTAGTCGTGCGTGCCGGCGCCCCGCCATCCGACCGTGCGCAAGCGCACGCCCGCCGGCCTCAGGCCGCGGGGGTCGGCCTCTAAGATGCCGAGCGCGCGCATGCGGAGGGTCAACGAGGCCGTTCGCGAGGTCGTCTCGGTCCGCACGGCCGAGCTCAAGGACCCGCGCATCGGCTTCGTGACCGTGACCTCCGTAGACACCAGCCCGGACCTGCGCCACGCCCGCGTGTACGTGAGCGTGCTCGGCGACGAGGCCGAGCGCGAGCTCGCTCTCGAGGGCCTCAACTCCTCCCGCGGCTTCCTCCAGGCCAAGCTGAACGAGGAGCTGCACCTGAAGCGCACGCCGACCCTCGCCTTTGAGTACGACCCCTCGGTCGAGCACGGCATGCGCATGAGCGAGCTGATCGACGAGGTCGCGCCCTCGCCGGACGAGGAGCGGTGATGGTCGGCACCGAGCTCGAGCAGGTGGCCGACGAGCTGCGCAGCGCCGACAAGCTGCTGCTCACCACCCACGAGAACCCCGACGGCGATGCGCTCGGTTCGCTGCTGGGCCTGCATCTGCTGCTGCGTCAACTCGGCAAGGACGCGGCCATGTTCCTCGCCGCCGACGAGTTTCCGCTGCCCCACGAGTATCGCCACCTGCCCATCGACGGCGTACTGAACGCTCCGCCCACCGACCTCGCCGAGCGGCTCGTGGTCTTCCTCGATTGCGGCAACATCGACCGCATGCCCGTCGACTTCCTGCGGGCGGACGGGATCCGCATCGTCAACGTCGACCACCACCACGACAACACGCGCTTCGGCGAGGTCAACGTCGTCGATCCGTCGGCCTCGTGCACGGCGGAGCTCGTCTGGCGGCTCGTGCACGAGCTCGGCGCGGAGCTCACCCCGCCGATGGCGGAGGCCCTCTACATCGGTCTCGTCACCGACACCGGGCGCTTCATGTACCGCAACACCGGGCCCGAGGCCCACCGCATGGCCGCGGAGCTCATCGAAGCCGGCGCCTCGCCCCACGCGGTCAACCGTCAGGTGTTCGAGAGCCTGCCCTTCCGCCGCATCGAGCTGCTCGCCCGCGGGCTCCAGCGCGTCCAGCGCTTCGACGACGGAGCGATCACCACGACCTACCTCTCGCGCGATGACTTCGTCGAGACCGGTGCCGACGAGACCGACTCGGAGGGGATCGTCGACCACCTGCGCTCGGTCGAGGGAACTGCCGTCGCCGTGCTCGTGCGCGACCTGCTCGCCGAGGACCGCGCCGGTCTGCGCAAGGTCAGCCTGCGCGCGGTCGACGGCGAGGTCGACGTCTCACGGATCGCTCGGGGACTCGGCGGAGGCGGGCACACTCAGGCCGCCGGCTTCACCACCGCGCTCGAGACGCCCGAGCTGCTCGAGCGGGTGCGCGCCGAGGTCGGCGAGCAGCGCGGGTAGATGGGCGCAGGGCGCGGGGGCGGCCCGACCCCTCGATCGCCGCTGGTACCCGCCGGGGTCATCCTCTATCCCAAGCCGTCCGAGGTGACCTCCCACGACATCGTGGCCCGCGTACGCCGGCGGCTGCGGGAGCTGAACGCCGGAGAGCGGTTCAAGACCGGGCACGCCGGCACGCTCGATCCCTTCGCCACCGGCCTCCTGCTCGTGCTCGTGGGCCGCGCCACGCGCGCCCAGCGCTTCCTCATGGCGTTGCCCAAGCGCTATCGCGTGGTGGCGCGGCTCGGCTGGCGCTCGGACACCGGTGACCGCGACGGGCGGCTCGAGCACACCGGCCGGGTTCCTGAGCACGTCGAGCTCCCCTCCGGCGAGATCCTTCAGCGCCCGCCGGCCTACTCGGCGGTGCGAGTCGACGGGGAGAGGGCGTACAAGCGGGCACGCCGTGGGGAGGCGGTCGAGCCGGCAGCCCGGGCGGTCACCGTCCACGGCTCCCGCGTCCTGTGGCGCGAGGGCGAGCTCGCCGAGATCGAGCTCGAGTGCTCGGCCGGCACCTACGTGCGTCAGCTCGTGGCCGACCTCGGCGACGCCTACTGCGAGCGCCTCGAGCGCACCGGCATCGGCCCCTTCAGGCTCGAGGACGCCGACGCCGAGCGGATCGTCCCCGTAGCCGAGGCGCTCGCGTTCCTGCCCGAGCGCCGGCTCGACCCCGATGAGGCCGAGCGCGTGACCCACGGCGTGGGTCTGAGCGAGGGGCCGGACGCCGGCGGCGGCTTCCTGCGCCTGACCCGAGACGACCGGCTGGTCGCCGTGGCCGAGCCCCGCGAGGGCGCACTCAAGCCCGTCGTGGTCTTCGCCTCGTGAAGGTGACCTCGCTCCCCGACGCCGAGCCGCGGCCGCGCCGCGTTGCGGTCGGCACCTTCGACGGTGTCCACCTCGGTCACCGCGAGGTCATCCGTGGGGCCGACACGGTGCTCACCTTCGATCCCCACCCGCTGCGGGTCGTTCACCCCGAGGCCACGCCGAAGCTGCTCGACTCCTTCGGGGTCAAGCGCGACCTGATCGCCTCGCTCGGGGTCGAGGAGCTCGTCGTCGTCCCCTTCGACCGCGAGTTCGCCGGGCGCACTCACGAGGAGTTCGTGGAGGACGTGCTGATCGCTCGGCTCGCCGCGCAGCGCGTCGCGGTCGGAGAGAACTTCCGCTTCGGGCGCGCCGCCCGCGGCGACGCCGAGTACCTGCGCTCGCGCGACGAGTTCGAGACGCGCGTGGTCTCGCTGATCGAGGTGGACGGCGAGACCGTCTCCTCGAGCCACATCCGCGCGCTGGTGGCGGCCGGCGACGTGGGCGGGGCCGCGCGCTTCCTCGGCGCGCCCTTCACCCTCGAGGGCGAGGTGGTGGGCGGCGACCGCCGCGGCCGCGAGCTCGGGATGCCCACGGCCAACCTGATCCCCGACGACCGCATCGTCATCCCCGGGCACGGGGTCTACGCGGCGACGGTCGACGGTCGCCCGGCGGCGGTCAACGTCGGCGTGCGCCCGACCTTCGAGACCGGCCGCGGTGTCCTCATCGAGGCCCACCTGATCGATTTCGAGGGCGATCTCTACGGCCGCAGCATCCGCATCGCCTTTCTCGAGCGCCTCCGCGGGGAGCGCCGATTCGAGTCGGTCGAGGGCCTCGCGGAGCAGATGCGAGCCGACGTCGAGCAGGCCAGACGGGCATGTGCGGCTGCTAGCGTGTCGCCGCCGTGACCCTGACCGTCGAGAGAAAGCGCGAGATCGCCGAGCGGTTCGGCAAGTCCGTCGAGGACACCGGATCGACCGAGGTCCAGGTCGCCCTGCTGACCGAGCGCATCAACGGCCTCACCGAGCACCTGCGTGAGCACAAGAAGGATCACCACTCGCGCCGCGGGCTGCTCATGCTCGTGGGCCAGCGCCGGCGACTGCTCAACTATCTGCGTCGTCGCGACCTCGATCGCTACCGCACGCTGATCGGCGAGCTGGGCCTGCGTCGATGATCGAGCCGGGCACGCGGGCGCCGGACTTCTCGCTGCCCGACCAGGAGGGAAACGAGGTCTCCTCGGCCTCGCTGCGCGGCCAGACGATCGTGCTCGTCTTCTACCCGCTCGACTTCTCGCCGGTCTGCACCGACCAGCTCAACGTCTACCAGGAGATCCTCCCCGAGCTCGAGGGCGCGGGCGTGCGCATGTACGGGATCTCGGTCGATTCCTCCTTCGCGCACGCGGCCTTCCAGCGCGAGCTCGGCGTCTCGATCCCGCTGCTCGCCGACTTCCACCCGAAGGGCGAGGTGACCGACCGCTTCGGCCTCTACGACGAGGACCGGGGGGTGGCCCGGCGCGCCCTGGTCATGATCGACCCGCAGGGCGTGGTGCGGTGGTCCTACGCCTCCGAGAGCCCCCTCGAGATCCCGGGCGCGAACCTGATCTTCGACGCGCTCGAGCAGGCCGCCCCCGCCTGAGGGCACTCACTCGCGCCGTTGGCCGACCTCCGCAGCGCTCAGCCGCCCGAGCCGGGGGAGGACGACCACCTCCGCGGCCCGGCCGATGCTCCGCTCGTCGTCGAGTACGCCGACTACGAGTGCCCGTACTGCGCCCGTACCGACGCGATGCTCGCCGACTCGGCGGTCCGCCACGTCTTCCGGCACTTTCCGGTGCCGTCGAAGCATCCGCGCGCCCGCGCGCTCGCGGGCGCGGCCGAGGCCGCGGCGCTCCAGGGCCGCTTCTGGGACATGCACGAGCTGCTCTTCGCCGACCAGGGCCGAATCGACGATCCCCACCTGTGGGAGCGCGCTCGCCGGCTCGAGCTCGATCTCGAGCGCTTCGAGCGCGATCGCCGCTCCGAGGCGGTGGCCGAGCGGATCGCCCGGGACTTCCGCTCGGGCGTCCGCGCCGGGGTCACGACCACGCCGACGCTGTTCGTGGACGGCGTGGCACACCCCGGCGTTCCGGGCCCGGAGCTGGCCGCCCGGCTCGCCCGCGCCTGAGAGGCCCATTGCTATCGTCGCCCGCGATCACACAACGGGATCAGAGCAAAGAAGGCCGCCAACCGGAGGCGGCGCTGAAAGGAATGCATGACAACTGAAGGAAGCCCCCAGGGGCACTCCGTCTCGGTCACCGTCGGCGGCGCCGACATCACCCTCGAGACGGGCAGGCTCGC
>CADCVU010000004.1 GCA_902806245.1 uncultured Solirubrobacterales bacterium | reverse complement strand
GAGGCTCCGGAGCTGGCGCCGATGGAGCGGAAGAGGAAGACGTAGCCGATCGACTGGCCAAAGGCGAGGGCGACCGTCAGGTAGCGCGTGTACTGGGTGATCTTCTGCTGGCCGACCTCGCCCTCCTTGCGCAGCTTCTCGAGCGAGGGCAGCACCACGGTGAGCAGCTGGAGCATGATCGAGGCCGTGATGTAGGGCATGATCCCGAGCGCGAAGATGGCGAAGCGCTGGAGGCTCCCGCCCGAGAACAGGTTGAGGAACCCGAGCACGTTCGAGCCCGTGAAGTTCTGGGAGATCTGCTCGACCGCGTCGACGTTGATCCCCGGTGCCGGGATGTAGGCGCCGAGCCGGTAGAGCGCGAGCATGGCCGCCGTGAACAGCAGCTTGCGCCGGATGTCCGCGGTGCGGATCGAGTTGAGGAGGGTCTGCAGCATGAGCCGCGCTCCCCTAGCCCTCGGGCGGCGCGCAGGTGCCGCCGGCGGCCTCGATGCGCTCGCGCGCGGACTTCGAGAAGGCGTGGGCGCGCACGGTCAGGCTCTTCGAGAGCTCGCCCTCGCCGAGCACCTTGACGCGGATACCCTTGCGAGTCGCGAGGCCCGCGGCGGCCATCGTCTGCGGGGTGATCTCGGCGCCGTCGTCGAAGCGGGCCTCGAGGTCGCGGAGGTTCACCGGCTGGGTGTGGGTGCGAAAGCGCTCGAACGGCATCGACTTCTTCATGTGCGGGCCGCGCAGCTTGCGCAGCCGAACCTGGATCGGCATCTGACCGCCCTCGGCGTGGCTGCGGCTCGTCGAGCCCGAGCGGGCGCCGTAGCCCTTCTCACCGCGACCGGAGGTCTTGCCCATGCCCGACCCCTCGCCGCGGCCAACGCGCTTGCGCCGGTGGCGCGAGCCGGTCGCCGGCTTCAGCGAGTGCAGCCCGATCTGGTCCGGATCGATCGGGCTCATCGCTCGACCTTGACCAGATGGTCGATGACCTTCAGGGCCCCGCGGACCGTCGGATGGTCCTCGCGCTCGGTCGTCGCGCCGATGCGGCCCAGACCGAGCGACCGCAGCGCGCCGCGCTGGCTCGGGTTCGCGCCGTTGGCGGAGCGGACCTGGGTGACCCGCAGGGCCGCGGCCATCAGGCCGGGGTCTCCTCGCCGGCGCCCTCGGTCTCGGTGCCGGCGCCGTTGGCCGCTGAGGCGCCGTTGGGCGCCGAGCGTCCGCTCAGCACCTCACCCACCGAGAGTCCGCGCAGCTGGGCCACGTCCTTGGGGCGGCGCAGCTCCTTCAGCCCGGTGACCGTCGCCTTGACGAGGTTGATCGGGTTCTGGGTGCCGAGCGACTTCGAGAGCACGTCGCGGATGCCGGCGAGCTCGAGCACGGCTCGGACGCCACCGCCGGCGATCACCCCGGTCCCCTCGGACGCCGGCTTCAGCAGCACCCGCCCGGCGCCGAAGACGCCGGTGACCTCGTGGGTGATGGTCGAGCCGTACATCGGCACCTCGAACAGGTTCTGGCGTGCGCGCTCGACGCCCTTCTGGATGGCCAGGGGAACCTCGTTCGCCTTGCCGTAGCCGACTCCGACCCTCGAGCGCTCGTCGCCCACGACCACGAGCGCCGTGAACGAGAACCGCCGACCGCCCTTGACCACCTTGGCCACACGGTTGATCTCGACGACCCGCTCCTGCAGGTCGGGTCCGGCGCGCTCTGTTCTCTCGCCTCTGGCCATGGTCGATCGAGGGTATCGGACGCTCGGCGGCGCGACGGACGCCGAGCGCCCGGCGAGTGCCTAGAAGCGCAGGCCCCCCTCGCGGGCGCCGTCGGCGAGGGCCCGGACCCGCCCGTGATAGCGGTAGCCACCGCGGTCGAACACGCAGGTCTCGACCCCGGCGGCACGGGCGCGTTCGGCCAGCAGCTCGCCGGCGCGATGGGCCTGATCGGTGCGACCGAGCTCGCGCAGGTCGGGCTCGGTCCACGTCGTCGCGGCCACGGTCCGGCCGGCGACGTCATCGACGAGCTGGGCCTGCACGCCCTTGTTCGAGCGAAAGACCGACAGCCGCGGGCGCTCGGCCGTTCCGCGCACCTTCGCGCGCACGCGGCGGCGACGGCGCAGGCGCTGGGTGGCCTTGTCGGCGGTGCGCACGCCGCTCATGCGCGCTTGCCCACCTTGCGCACGACCTGCTCGCCGGCGTAGCGGATGCCCTTGCCCTTGTAGGGCTCGGGCTTGCGGACCTTGCGGATGCGGGCGGCGGTCTCGCCGACGAGCTGCTTCGAGAACCCGCGCACGACGATCTGCGTCGGCACGGGCACCTCGAACTCGATGCCCGCGGGAGCGTCGATCGCGACCGGGTGCGAGTAACCGACCTGGAGCTCGATGTCCGTTCCCTTGAGCGCCGCGCGGTAGCCGACGCCCTGGATCTCCAGCCGCTTCTCGTAGCCGTCGGTGACCCCGGTGACCATGTTGGCGATCAGCGTGCGGGTCAGCCCGTGCAGGGCGCGGTGCTCGCCGCGGTCGGTCGGGCGCTTGACCAGCAGCTCGCCGTCGTTCTGCTCGACCGCCATCGCGCGCGAGACGCGTTCCGAGAGCTCCCCCTTGGGACCGTTCACCCGGACGATCCCGGGCTCGATCTGCACGTTGACGCCCGCGGGGACGGGGATCGGCTGCTTTCCGATGCGACTCATCAGACGATGTAGGCGACGACCTCGCCACCGACGCCGGCGCGGCGGGCCTCGTGGCCGGTCATGACGCCCTGCGAGGTCGAGACGATGGCGGTGCCCATGCCGCCGAGCACGCGCGGAACCTCGCGCGCGCCGACGTAGGTCCGCCGGCCCGGCCGCGAGACGCGCCGCAGGCTCGAGATCACCGAACGGCGATCGTCGGTGTACTTCAGGTCGATGTGCAGCGTCTGACCGACGCGCGCGGCCTCGGTGCGGTAGCCCTCGATGTAGCCCTGCTCGGCGAGGATGCGCGCGACCTCGACCTTGAACTTCGAGGCCGGCAGCTCGACGACGTCGCGCTCGGCGTGGAGCGCGTTGCGGATGCGGGTCAGCAGGTCCGCGATCGGATCGGTGAAGCTCATCTCCGCGCTCCCCTACCAGCTCGACTTGGTCAGGCCGGGCACGTAGCCCTCGCTCGCCATCTCGCGCAGGCAGATGCGGCAGAGGCCGAACTTGCGCAGGAAGGCACGCGAGCGACCGCAGCGGCGGCAGCGGTTGTAGTTGCGCGTCTTGTACTTGTGCTGACGCTGGGACTTGACGAACTGTGAGGTCTTGGCCATCGGTCTCTCTACGCTAGCTGGCGGCGTCGGGGTCGACACCGGAGGGAACGGCCTCGGCGTCGGCGGGCTGGTTGGCGGGATCGATG
>CADCVU010000003.1 GCA_902806245.1 uncultured Solirubrobacterales bacterium | reverse complement strand
TCGGGTAGCCCGCCTTGACGCCGGTCTCGAGCGCCTCCTCGACGCCCTTCTCGACCGCCGGGATGAACTCGGAGGGGACCGAGCCGCCCCGGATCTTGTTGACGAACTCGAAGCCCTCGCCCGGACACGGCTCCATGTTGATGTAGACCACGCCGTACTGGCCGGAGCCGCCGGTCTGGCGGATGAACTTGCCCTCGATCTTCGTGGCCTCGCCACGGACGGTCTCGCGGTAGGCGACCTGAGGACGCCCGACGCCGGCCTCGACGTTGAACTCGCGCCGCATGCGGTCGACGAGGACCTCGAGATGGAGCTCGCCCATCCCCGAGATGACGGTCTGACCGGTCTCCTCGTCGGTGCGGACCTGGAAGGTCGGATCCTCCTCGGCGAGGCGCGCGAGCGCGGTGGCCATCTTCTCCTGGTCGGCCTTGGTCTTCGGCTCGATCGAGACGTGCACGACCGGCTCCGGGAAGGTGATGGTCTCCAGCTTGATCGGCGCGTCCGGCGCACACAGGGTGTCGCCGGTCGAGGTCTGCTTGAGCCCGACCGCCGCGGCGATGTCGCCGGCGTAGACCTCCTCCTTGTCCTCGCGCGAGTTGGCGTGCATCATGAGGATGCGCCCGACGCGCTCGGTCCGGCCGTTGCCCGAGTTGAGCACGCGGCTGCCGCTCTCGAGCCTGCCCGAGTAGACGCGGAAGTAGGTGAGCTTGCCGACGAAGGGGTCGGACATGACCTTGAAGGCGAGCGCCGAGAACGGCTGGTCGTCGGCGGCGAGGCGGTTGGCCGGGCGGTCCTCGTCGCCCTTGACGATCTCGAGGCCCTCGACCGGTGGCACGTCGAGCGGGCTCGGAAGGAAGTCGACGACGGCGTCGAGCAGCGGCTGCACGCCCTTGTTCTTGAACGAGGAGCCGCACAGCAGCGGCGTGATCGAGATGTCCAACGTGGCCTGACGGACGGCGGCGCGCAGGCGATCAACGTCGATGTCCTCCTCGGCCAGGTAGGCCTCCATGAGCGCGTCGTCGTACTCGGCGACCGCCTCGAGCAGGCGGATGCGCGCCGCGTCGGCGGCGTCGGCCATCTCGGCGGGGATGTCCTCGACGGTCCACTCGCGACCGAGGTCGTCGGAGTACATGATCGCCTTCATGTTGATCAGGTCGACGATGCCCCGGAAGGCGGACTCCGAGCCGACCGGCAGCTGGACGGGGATCGGATTGGCCCCGAGGCGCTCGGTGATCGTGCGGACGCTCATGTCGAAGTCCGCGCCGGTGCGGTCCATCTTGTTGATGTAGGCGATCCGCGGAACCCGGTACTTGTCGGCCTGGCGCCAGACGGTCTCTGACTGGGGCTCGACGCCGGCGACGGAGTCGAACACCGCGACCGCGCCGTCGAGCACGCGCAGCGAGCGCTCGACCTCGACGGTGAAGTCGACGTGGCCGGGCGTATCGATGATGTTGACCCGGTGGTCGCGCCACGAGGCGGTGGTGGCAGCAGAGGTGATCGTGATGCCGCGCTCCTGCTCCTGCTCCATCCAGTCCATGGTGGCCGCGCCCTCGTGAACCTCACCGAGCTTGTGCGTGCGGCCGGTGTAGAAGAGGATGCGCTCGGTCGTCGTCGTCTTACCGGCGTCGATGTGCGCCATGATCCCGATGTTGCGGGTCTTCTGGAGTGATACCTCTCGTGCCATGTCCTCTAGCTCTTCTTCGTCCGTCTCGTGGTCGTCGCGGGCAGAAAAAAGGCCCGTCAGCCGGGCCCGTTGCTGCGGTGGCGATTGCCCGGAAGTTCTCTATGCGGTCTGGGTCTCCATGATCGTCGGTGGCCGCCGGAGCCGAAGCGCTCGCGAGGAGCGATGACCCAGGCCCGTACGAGACGCTCGAACGCCCCGCAGACCGAGATCGATGGTAGCAGCGGACCAGGGTCCCGGCGACGCTCTGTAGAGCGGCGCGCGGGGGGCTTGCCGGTCGTCCTGGCCCTCGCTCTCGCGGCCGGTCTGCTGATGATCGTCACCGAGTTCCTGCTCGTCTTCTCGGTCACCGTCGGCATGACCTCCTGCGAGGCCACCGCCTCCCCCGACGTGGCCGACTTCTGCGCCACCACCGGCGGCGAGCGCCACTCCTACGCCCTAATCCTGCTCGGCCTGTTCACCGGCTTCATGGCCTGGGGCGCGGCGATCGGGCGCAGCCGCCCGGCCGGGGCGGCGCTGATCGTCGTCGGCGCGGTGGTCGTCGCGATCGCGCTGCTGGGGGACCTGCCGGATGCGTACTCCGAGGGGATCATCGGACCGCGATACGACGACGCGCAGTCGTCGCCCGCTCTCGGGTTGTGGCTGGAGCTGGCGGGCGGGGCGCTGGCGGTCGTGGCGGGAGTGCTGCGGCTTCGGCGGCCGAGCTGACGGAGAGCTCTGACCGAAAGCGTGGTTGAGCCCGCCGGAGGGTCAGAGAACCAAGCTGTGGTAGGAAGCAGGGAGCGAAGCCTGCTTCAGGCAGGCGAGCGAGCGAGGGCACCCCTCAGCGCCGGTTTGCAGGACCCTCCTACCAGCGGTAGTGGGCGAAGGCCTTGTTCGCCTGCGCCATGCGGTAGATGTCGTCCTTGCGCTTGTAGGCACCGCCCTGCTGGGACTGCGCGTCGTTGAGCTCGCCGGCGAGCCGCTCGGCCATGGTGCGCTCGCGCCGGGCGCGGGCGAACTGGATCAGCCAGCGCACGGCGAGGGTCTGGGCGCGGCGGTTGGGGACCTCGACCGGGACCTGGTAGGTCGCGCCACCGACGCGCCGGGAGCGGACCTCGAGCACCGGGGTTAGCTCGCGCAGGGACTTCTCGAGCGAGTCGACCGGATCGTCGCTGGTGCGGCGGGAGAGGATCTGCAGGGCGTCGTAGACGATGCGCTCGGCCGAGGACTTCTTGCCGTCGATCATCACCTTGTTGATCACCTGCTGCACGAGCCGGGAGCTGTGCACGGGATCGGGATCGACCGGGCGAACCCCGGCGGCGGCGCGGCGTGGCATCTGCTACTTGGCCTTGACGCCGTACTGCGAACGAGCCTTCTTGCGGCCCGAGACCCCGGAGGCGTCGAGCGTCCCGCGGACGACCTTGTAGCGAACGCCCGGCAGGTCCTTGACGCGGCCGCCGCGTACGAGCACGACCGAGTGCTCCTGAAGGTTGTGGCCCTCGCCGGGGATGTAGGCGGTGACCTCCATCTGGTTGGTCAACCGCACGCGCGCGACCTTGCGCAGCGCCGAGTTCGGCTTCTTCGGCGTGGTCGTGAAGACGCGGGTGCAGACGCCGCGCCGCTGCGGGGCGGCGATCCGGGCCTTGCGACCCTGTCCGGACTTCAAGCCTGGGGTGGTGACCTTCTTCGTGGGGCGGGTGCGGCCCTTGCGGACAAGCTGATTGATGCTCGGCATTGGGCGGCGACTCTAGCAGTCTGCCCGTGGCGGACCGCTCCGCCAATAGGGTGTCCGAGGGAATGGAGAGATCGCTCAACCACCACCGCGCGGGCGCCGGCGAGCCCCTGGTCCTCATCCACGGGATCGGGTCGAGCTGGCGGGCGTGGCTGCCGGTGATGAGAGCGCTCGAGGCCCGGCACGAGGTCTTTGCGATCGATTTGCCCGGCTTCGGTGACTCGGCGCCGCTCGCGGAGGGCGTGCGCCCCACGGTCCCCGCGCTGGTCGACGCCGTCGAGGGGCAGCTCGACGAGCTGGGGCTCGAACGCCCACACCTCGCCGGCAACTCGCTCGGCGGCTGGGTCGCGCTCGAGCTCGCTCGGCGCGGGCGCGCGCGCAGCGCCACCGGCCTCTCGCCCGCGGGCATGTGGACGTCGCGCGAGGCGGCCTACGCGCGGGGGCAGCTCAAGCTCGCCTACGCGGCGACGCGCCGACTGCGGCCGCACGCGCGCGCGGTCACGCGCACGGCGGCCGGGCGGACGGGCGTCTTCTCGCTGGTCTCGAGCCGCCCGTGGCAGCTCGACCCCTCCGAGGCCTGCCACGCCCTCGAGGCGATCGGCGGCAGCGAGACCTTCCTCGAGACCCTCGAGCTGTCGACCTCGGACCGCGCCCGAGGGCTTGACGAAGTCCGCGTCCCCGTGACCATCGCCTGGGGCTCGCGAGACCGGCTGCTGCTTCCGCGCCAGGGCCCGCGCTTCGTGCGGGTGATCCCGGGCTCGGAGCTCCGACCGCTCGCGGGCGCGGGCCATGTGCCGATGTGGGACGACGCGGAGCTGGTCACCCGGACGATCCTCGAGCGCACCGCGCCCGCGGCCTGAGGAGGTCGTCGCTCAGGCGTTCGCGGCTCGCATCGGCGCGGGCGTCAGAGCGGCCGCCACGATCACCAGGGCAAAGGCGACGAACTGGACCACGATGCCGAGCGGATCGCCGGGCAGCGGATCGCCGAAGACGATGATGCCGCCGCTGATCGCCGACACGTTGGCGGCGACGCTCATGAGGGTGATCACCGGGACCGCCTCGCCGCGCTGGAAGCCGTGGGCCGAGGCGTAGAACGAGAGGACCCAGGCGATCAGGGCGGCCGCGAGCCAGGGTGAGAGGACCGCGAGCGGGCCCGCGGCGGCGACGGCACCGGTCAGCGCCTTGAGCGCGACGGCCCCGACGCCGAAGAGCATGCCGGCGGCCACGCCGAGCAGGGCTCCGTGATGGTGGGACGGGGTGCCGAGGCGGGGCGAGAACACGAGCAGCGTCCCGACCGCCAACAGCCCGGACTCGAAGGCGATCATGCCCGCGAGCGAGTAGGACGCATGATCCGCGTCGCCGCCGGGCAGGGTGATGGCCAGCAGCGTGAGGCCGAGTGCGGTGAAGCCGACGCCGAGCCACTGCCGGCGCCCGACCGAGTAGCCAAAGCAGCGCTCCGCGAGCACGGTGAGGAAGACGAGTCCGCCGGAGATCACGGCCTGGACGACCGACAGCGGAGCCAGGGCCAGGGCGCCGATGTGGAGCATCCAGGCGCCCAGGGCCACGACCCAACCGACGGCGAACCACTTCGACCGAAACAGGGCGAGGGCGCTGGCGACCGGGTGGCCCCAGAGCACCTCGGGCGCAACCGATGCGCCGCGGTGCTTCAGCAGGAAGCCCACGTTGGTTCCGATGGCGCACAGCAGTGCGAGGCCTATGCCGAGGTGTAGCGTCATGGTCAAAGAGTGAGCGGCGGATCCCCTACCTCATACCGCCTCTGGACCCATCGGTCCGTTTCCCCTCGCCTCAAGCGTAACGCCCCCGTCTGAGCGTGTACCCGAGCCGCATACCCCTCTAAGCGTGCCCGCCGAGCATCTCTCCCCCCTCCCGATCCTGTTCGTCGACGTCGACGGCGTCATCAGCCTGTTCGGCTTCCCCTCGCACGACGATCCGCCCGGCAGCTACCACTACGTCGACGGCATCATCCACTGCCTGAGCGCCACGGCCGGCGAGCGCCTCCGCCGCCTGGCGGAGCGCTTCGAGCTCGTGTGGGCGACGGGCTGGGAGGAGCGAGCCAACGAGTACCTGCCTCGGCTGCTCGACCTCGAAGCGCCGCAGCTTCCCACCCTGACCTTCGACGGCCGTGCGGTCTTCGGCACGGCCCACTGGAAGGTCGAGGCGATCGACGAGTACGCGGGCGATCGACCGGCCGCCTGGCTCGACGACAACCTCGACGAGCGTTGCGAGCGCTGGGCGCGCGAGCGCCCCGCCCCCACCCTGCTCGTGCCCACCGACCCCGCGATCGGGCTCGACAAGGAGCACGTCGAGCGGCTGCTGCGCTTCGCCGACGAGGTCGCCGGCGCCGCGCCCGGCCGGGCCTGAGCTCTCGGCCCAGGCCCGGCGGCGCGCCCTAGTGCTCCTCGCTGCGATCCTCGGCCGGCGGCACGGTCAGGTCGGCCAGCTCGTCGCCGAACGACCGCTCCTCCCTGAACGAGTCACTGCCGATCCCGAAGCCCTCGATCTCACCATCGGTGAGCCCGAGCTCGGCCGCGAGCTCGCCGTCCTCGAGCAGTCCGAGCTCGGTCGCGCTCGGGCGCTGAGCCGGCTCGGTCGGCTCGATCTCGATCCGGCGGTAACGACGGAGCCCGGTGGCGGCCGGGATCAGCTTGCCGATGATCACGTTCTCCTTGAGGCCGGCCAGGCGGTCGGTCTTGCCCTCGAGCGCAGCGTCGGTCAGCACCTTGGTGGTCTCCTGGAAGGAGGCCGCCGACAGGAACGAGTCGGTGGCCAGCGAGGCCTTGGTGATGCCGAGGATGACCTCCGCGCTCTCGGCCCGATCGCCACCGTCGTCGGCGATCCGGTCGTCCTCCTTGGCGAAGTCGTGGCGGTCCACGAGCTGGCCCGGCAGGTAGAGCGTGTCGCCCTTCTGGTCGACGCGGACCTTCTTCATCATCTGGCGGACGATGATCTCGATGTGCTTGTCGTTGATGTCGACGCCCTGTGACTTGTAGACCTTCTGGACCTCGCGCACGAGGTACACCTCGGTC
>CADCVU010000002.1 GCA_902806245.1 uncultured Solirubrobacterales bacterium | reverse complement strand
GCCCCGAGCGGCACCGCGCTCGGACGCCGGCGAGCGGCCGCCCCGCCGGCCGCCGCCACGCCGGCGAACGGCCATCCCGCCACCCCTCAGCGCGCCCCCAAGCGCCGCCGGCGGGCGGCGTACTCCTCGAGCGCGGCCGCCAGCTCGTCGCGGTCGAAGTCCGGCCACAGGGCGTCCGAGAACACGAGCTCCGAGTACGCGCTCTGCCACAGCAGGTAGTTCGAGAGCCGCTGCTCGCCGCTGGTGCGGATCAGCAGCTCCGGGTCGGCCATCTCCGGGGCGTAGAGGCAACGGCGGAAGGCGTGCTCGTCGCCGCCGGTGAAGCGCGCGGCGGCGTCGAGGATCTCGGCCCGTCCGCCGTAGTTGAAGGCCACGAACAGGGTCATCCGCTCGTTGGCGGCGGTACGGGACTCGGCTTCGTCCATGCGCTCGATCAGCTCGTCGGAGATCCCCTCGCGCCGCCCCACGAAGCGCATGCGCACGCCCTCGGCGTGGAGCTCGGGGGTCTCGGACTCGATCAGGTCGGCGAACATCGCCATCAGCCCCTCGACCTCGTCCCGAGGACGGCTCCAGTTCTCGGTCGAGAACGCGTAGACCGTGAGCTCGCGCAGGTCGAGCGCGACCGCGTCGCGGACGGTCTGCTTGAGCGCCTGGGCGCCCCGGCGGTGGCCCTCGAGGACGGGCAGCCCGCGCTGCTCGGCCCAGCGCGCGTTGCCGTCCATGATGATCGCGACATGGCGGGCGGCCAAGGCAGGCGGCGGATCCGAGAGGGCGAGAGAGGCCTGAGACCCCTCAGACCTCGAGGATCTCTTGTTCCTTGCGGGTCAGCGCCGCGTCGATCTCCTGCACGCCCCCGTCGGTGAGCGTCTGAAGCTCGGCCTCGGCGCGATGCTCGTCGTCGGAGCCGACCTCGCCCTCCTCCTTCAGCTCGCGCAGGTCGTGCATGATCTGGCGCCGCACGTTGCGGATGGCCACGCGGCCGTCCTCGGCGATCCCCCGCACGACGCGAACGAGATCGCGCCGGCGCTCCTCGGTCAGCTCGGGCAGCGAGAGCCGGATCAGGTTGCCGTCGTTCGAGGGCGTGAGCCCGAGCCCCGACTCCATGATCGACTTCTCGATCATCTTGATCGAGCTCTTGTCGTAGGGGGTGATGGTCAGCAGCCGGGCCTCGGAGGCCGAGATACCGGCCAGCTGCTTGAGCGGTGTCTGGGCCCCGTAGTAGTCGACACTGACCCGATCGAGCAGAGCCGGCGAGGCGCGGCCGGTGCGGACCGTCGAGAACTCCCCCCTGGTCGAGTCGACCGACTTGGCCATCCGCTCGCGGGCGTCGACGAGGAGCTCGGAGAGCAGCTCGCTCGTCATGTCGACACCACCGTTCCCACGCGCTCGCCGCAGACTATCCGGTCGATGTTGCGCTCGTCGTCCATGTTGAAGACGTGCAGCGGCAGCGCGTTGTCCATGCACAGCGACAGCGCCGTCGAGTCCATGACCTGAAGCCGGCGCTCGATCGCCTCGCGGTGGGTGATAGCCGCGAGGAAGCGCGCGTCGGGGTTCTCGCGCGGGTCGGCGTCGAACACGCCCTCGACCCCGTTCTTGGCCATGAGGATGGCCTCGGCGTGGATCTCGAGCGCCCGCAGGGCGGCGGCGGTGTCGGTGGTGAAGAACGGGTTGCCGGTACCGGCCGCGAAGATGACGATCCGCTCCTTCTCGAGGTGGCGCATGGCCCGGCGGCGGATGTAGGGCTCGGCCACCTCGGAGATGGTGATCGCCGACTGCACGCGGGTGCGCGCGCCGATCTGCTCGAGCGCGTCCTGGAGGGCGAGCGCGTTGAGGACGGTGGCGAGCATCCCCATGTAGTCGCCGGTGGCCCGGTCCATCCCCTCGGCGGCGGCGCGCAGGCCCCGGTAGACGTTGCCGCCGCCGACGACGATCGCCACCTGCACGCCGCGGTCGGTCACCTGCTTGACCTGCGCGGCGATGGCGGCGATGCGATCGGGGTCGGCGCCGTAGGGGAGGTCGCCCATCAGCGCCTCGCCGGAGAGCTTGAGGAGTATGCGCGCAAAGGCGGGCACCTGACCGTTCGGCCCGCCCGCTTCGGGTCCAGGCACCGCGCTCACGCCGGGCGGCTACTCCTCGCCGACGCCGAAGCGCTCGAAGCGGCGGATGATCACGTTCTCGCCGGTGCGCGCCGATGTCTCGGCCCGCAGCTCCTCGATCGTCTTGCCGCCGTGCTTCTCGGCGTTCACGTGCGCCTGGTTGAGGAGCACGATCTCCTCGAGCCATTTGCGCATACGCCCCTCGGCGACCTGCGGGCGCACGTTCTCGGGCTTGTCCTGGGCCTGCTCGACGAAGATCCGCAGCTCGGCCTCGCGCACGTCCTCGGGGACGTCCTGCTCGGAGACGTAGAGCGGGTTGGCCGCGGCGATGTGCAGGGCGACGTCGCGGGCGAACTCCTGGAAGTCGTAGTTTCGGGCCACGAAGTCGGTCTCGCAGTTGACCTCGAGCAGCACGCCGATCTTGCCCGTCGCGTGGATGTAGCTCTGCACCACGCCCTCGGTGGCCTGGCGGGCGCCGCGCTTGGCGGCCTGGGCCTGGTTGCGCACGCGCAGCAGCTCGACCGCGCGCTCGACGTCACCGCCGGTCTCCTCGAGCGCCCGCTTGCAGTCCATCATCCCCGCGCCCGTGCGCTCGCGGAGGGCCTTGACGTCGCCCGCGGCGATCGGCGTGCTCATCGGCCTGCCCCCTGTCCGTCGCCGGCGGGCTGGGACTGGGCCTCGGCGGACCGGGCCGCCTGAGCCACCTGCGGCTCCGTCTCGACCTCGGGACCCGGCGCGGCCGCCGCGGCTGCGGCCGCCGCCGCGGCCTCCTGCTCCTGGGCCTCACGGGCCGCCTGGGCCTCGGCCTCGCGCCGCGCCCGCTCCTCGGCCTCACGCTGGGCCTGCTCCTCGGCCTCGCGGCGAGCCTTCTCCTCCTCGGCGCGGAAGCGCGCGGCGCTGTCGCGGACCACGTCGCCGATGGCCTCGACCACGAGCCGGCACGAGCGCATGCCGTCGTCGTTGCCGGGGATCGGGTAGGCGACGGGACCGGGATCGACGTTCGAGTCCACCAGCGCGATGATCGGCAGGTTGAGCCGCTGCGCCTCGCGCACGGCGATCTCCTCGGTCTTGAGGTCGATGATGAAGACCGCGTCGGGGACGCGCTGCATGTCGCGCACACCGCCCAGGTTGGTGGTCAGCTTCCCGAGCTCGGCCTCGGCCGCGATCCGCTCGCGCACCGGGAGGAGGTCGAGGGTGCCGTCCTCCTTCCAGTTGTGGAGCTGGTGCAGGCGATCGATCCGCCCCGAGATGGTGCCGAAGTTGGTCAGCAGGCCGCCCAGCCAGCGCTGATCGATGTAGGGCATGCCGGCGGACGCGGCGGTCTCGCGCACCGCGTCGCGCGCGTTCTTCTTGGTGCCGACGAACAGCACGCTGCCGCCGCGGGCGGCGATTCCGGAGGCGAAGTCGCGCGCCTGGTTCAGCAGCACGTCGGTCTTCTGGAGGTCGATGATGTGGATGCCGCCGCGCTCGCCGAAGATGAAGCGGCGCATGCGGGGGTTCCAGCGTCTCGTCTGGTGACCGAAGTGGACTCCGGCCTCGAGCAGCTCTTTGATCCCTACGTCGGGCACTTCGTGGTCCTTCCCTTGGGTATGTGTCGGTGTCCGCTCGGCCGCTGCGCGGGACCCGGCGCCGTTCGGCGCTCGGGCAGGGTCCGCGCCGTCTCCGGCGGGGTTGAGGTGGACTGCGGGCCCGGGAGGATAGGGCACGTCTGCGCGGGACCTGCGCTCAGTCGTCGCGGCGCCCGGCGGGCGGGGACTCGGCGCGCGCGCGCTCGAGCGCGCGCTGGAGATCGCACGGCAGCCCGGATTCGAAGGTCAGGTCCTCGCCGGTGACCGGGTGGACGAATCCGAGCCGCGCGCTGTGCAGGAACTGGCGCTCGAGCCCGAGGCGCGTGCCGCTCGCCCGGCCCCCGTAGCGCGGGTCGCCGCAGACGGGATGCTCGATGGCCGCGAGGTGAGCGCGGATCTGGTGCGTGCGCCCGGTCTCGAGGCGCAGCGCGAGCCGGGCCGTGCGGGTCAGGGGCTCGCGGACCTCGAAGTGGGTGCGGGCCGAGCGCGGGCGGTCGCTGGACGTCGAGATCAGCGTGCGGTCGCCTCGATCGCGGCCCACGGGCGCATCGATGGTCCCGCCGCGCGCATCGGGGACGCCCTCCACGAGCGCCACGTACCCGCGGCGGACCTCGCGGCGCCGCAGCGCCTCGCTCAGGGCCGCGTGAACGGCCTCCGAGCGAGCGACCACGAGCAGCCCCGAGGTGTCGCGGTCGAGGCGATGGACGATGCCCGCTCGCTCGGGCGGCCCGCCGGCCGTTCGCCCCGCGAGGGCCTGGGAGAGGGTGCCGTGCGCCTGCCCGGAGCCGGGGTGCACGACCACGCCGGCCGGCTTGTCGACGACGATGACGTGCTCGTCCTCGAAGACGACGGTGTGGGGGGCGCTCGCGGACGCGGGCTCGCTCGCCGCGCCCTCGGGCGGATCGTCGAGCTCGACCACCACCGGCTCAGCGGCGCTCACTCGGTGGCGCTTGAGCCGCCTCCGGCCGCCCGCCTGCACGTGGCCGGCTTCGATCAGGCGCTGGGCGGCGGCGCGGCTGCCGATCTCCGGGCGGGCGGCGAGGTAGGCGTCGAGCCGCGTTCCCGCGTCTTCGGCGCGGGCGATCAGCTCGAGGCGTGGCACGGCGCCGATTCGCCGCCGGCGCGCGGCGCCGGGGCCCTCACGCGGCCGTCTCGGTCCCGGTGGCGGCGGACTCGTCGCGGCGTCCCTCCGCCACATAGAGCACGCCGAGCACCCCGAGGACGATCGCCACGTCGGCGAGGTTGAAGGCCGGCCAGAACGTCGGGTCGATGAAGTCGGTCACCGCTCCGGTGCGTGCCCGATCGATCACGTTCCCGGCCGCCCCGCCGAGCACCATTCCGACCGGAAGCCACAGCAGCGGCTGGTCGGCCCGCACCACGAAGAACACGGTCAGGACGCCGACCGCGACGGCCACGAGCGCGACGATCACCGCCCCGCCCGCGCCGGCCAGGGCGCCAAAGGCGATGCCGGTGTTGCGCGAGAGGCTCAGGTCGAGCGCGAAGAACACGTTCTCGGCCTCGCCGGGCGCGAGCGAGGCGAGGGCCAGCGCCTTGGTGGCCTGGTCGAGCGCGGCGACGACGGCGAGGACGAGCGCCGCGAGCGCGAGCGCCCTGATCCGCGAGGCCCCCCTCGGCTCGACTGAGCCGTCCATCACGGGCCTCAGCCCCGGATCAGGCCGACGACGATGCCCTGGAGGATGATCAGCAGGAAGATCCCGATGATCGGGCTCAGGTCGAGCGCCGCCGGCCCGATGCGAATGGGCGGAATGAAGCGGCGGAAGAAGTTGAGGTATGGACTCGTCACGTCCTCCACGAAGCCGACGACCGCGCGCAGCACCGGGTTGTAGGGCATCCGCGGAATCCACGAGAGGACGATCCGGACGATGATCAGGGCCACGTAGACCGTGAACAGGGTGTCGACGTAGGCCGCCACGTCGTCGCGGCCGATCGCGGCCACGACGAGCGGGGCGCTCATCGCCCGCCCTCGACCACGGCCGTGACCGCCTCGGCAAAGGCGGCGCGCACCCCGCCGCGCTCGAGCTCCGCGAGCCCGCGGGCGGTCGAGCCGCCGGGCGAGGTCACGCGCCGGCGCAGCTCCCCCGGGTCGAGTCCACCGTCGGTCAGCAGGCTCGCCGTGCCGGCCATGGTCTGGGAGGCCATCAGGCCCGCGCGCTCGCTCGGGAGGCCGTGGCGCACCCCGGCGTCGACCAGGGCCTCGATCACGAGCGCGAAGAAGGCCGGCGCGCAGCCCATGAGCGCGGTCGCCGGCTCGATCAGCGGCTCGTCGAGCTCGACCACCGTGCCGGCCCGGCCCATGAGCGCGAGCAGCTCTCGCTCGGGGCCCTCACCGGCGCGCGAGCCCGGCGCGTAGCAGACGACCCCCCGGCGCGCCTCGACGGCGAGGTTCGGCATGAAGCGGTACACCGGCCGCTCGGGGTAGGCCCGCTCGAGCGCCGCCACCGGCGTGCCGCCGAGGACCGAGGCGACGGCGCGCGAGCGCGCGCCGAGCTGGCCGGCGACCTCGTCGAGCTGCGCCGGCTTGTGGGCGAGGACCACGATCTCGGCGCGCTCGCCGAGCTCGGCGGCCGAGTCGAGAGCCTCGCCTCCGAGCTCGCCCGCCAGCGCCTGGGCCCGCCCCGGCTCGGCGTCGACCACGAGCAGGGGCTCGCCGAGCCCGCGCGCGAGCGCCGAGCCCATGTTCCCCGCTCCGATCAGCCCGATAACCATGGCCGGGGAAGGATAGGTGCGACCGCGCCGGCGCAACGATCGCGCGCGGCGGCCAGTCGTCAGGACTGGTTGTAGAAGCCCTTCTCGATCAGCCGCGCCCGTTCCTCGGCCGAGACCTCGACGTTGCGCGGAGTGAGCATGAAGACCTTCTCGGCGACCTTCTGCATGCCCCCGTCGAGCGCGTAGGTCAGGCCCGAGGAGAAGTCGATCAATCGCTTGGCCAGCTCGGTGTCGGTCCCCTGGAGGTTCAGGATCACCGGCAGCTCGTTCTTGAACTGGTCGGCGATCTGCTGGGCGTCGTTGAAGTTCTTGGGGACCACGAGGTGAACCTGGACGCCGGCGCGTCCGTTGTCGGGGACCGCCCGGAGCTGGCGGGTCGGCCGGCTCTCGGCCCGCTCGGGCTCATCCGAGAAGATGTCGTCGATGTCCTCGCCACGGCCGCGGTTGCGCGAGAGCCGCCGCACGTTCGGGCGCTCGCGGTAGCGCGAGCGCAGCTGCGTCTCGGGCTCCGGCTCGGATTCGACCTCCTCGAGATCGGGCTCGTCCGGGTAGCGGTCGTCCTCGGCCAGGCCGAAGTAAACCATCGTCTTGTGCCAGGTGTCGCGCAGGGCCATCGCGGGTGCCTTTCGCGCGCGCGAGCGAGAATCCTCGCGCGGGCAGCGAAAATAAGCGGCGTCCGAGGTTACAACCTGGCCCGGGAGAAACGGCTTGAACGACGACGCCAGACCCAATCCCTTCGAGGTCCCGATTCCCGGCTCGGGCGCGCTGGCCGGCGAGATCTCCGGGGGCGGCCACACCGTAGTGCTGCTGCACGGCCTCACGGCCACGCGGCGCTACGTGCTCCAGGGATCGCGCGGGCTCGAGCGCCGAGGACACCGCGTCGTCACCTACGACGCGCGCGGCCACGGTGAGTCCTCCCCCGCGCCCAGCTCCGAGGCCTACGAGTACGCGGACCTGATCGCCGACCTCGAGCGCCTGCTCGACGATCTCGAGCTCGAGCGCTGCGTGCTCGCGGGGAGTTCCATGGGCGCGGCCACGGCGCTGGCCTTTGCCCTCGCCTCGCCGGCGCGGGTGGACGCGCTGGTGCAGATCACGCCGGCCTCACGCGGAGGACCGAGCGCGGACTCCGACGAGCTCGCGCGGTGGGATCGGCTCGCCGCCGGCCTGCGCTCTCGAGGAGTCGAGGGTTTTCTCGCGGCCTACGACCCGCCGGTGGCCGACCGCTGGCGCGAGGCCGTCATGACGGCGACTCGCCAGCGCCTGGGAGCCCACCGCGACCTCGGCGCCGTGGCCGACGCCGTCGAGGTCGTCCCCCGCTCGACCGCCTTCGACGGCGGCCTCGAGGCGCTGCGCTCGCTCGAGCACCCGGTTCTGATCGTGGGCAGCCGCGACGAATCGGACCCCGGCCACCCCCTCGAGGTCGCCGAGGCCTACGTCGAGGCGCTGCCCCGAGCCGAGCTCGCGGTCGAGGACGAGGGCGACTCGCCGCTGGCCTGGCAGGGGGCGAGGCTGTCGCGGACGATCGCCGAGTTCCTGGCCCGCTGCCTGCCTCAGGAGGGCGCCGAGGCCCCCTCGTAGAGCACGCTCCCGAGCCGGACGATGGTCGCGCCCTCGGCCACGGCGACCTCGAAGTCCTGGGTCGTGCCCATGGACAGCCGCGCGAGGCCGTGCTCGGCCGCCAGCTCGGCCAGGCGGGCGAAGTGGCGGCGGTTGTCGTCGGGCCGCGCGACGGCGGGCGGCATGGTCATGAGCCCGGTCACCGCGACCGGCGCCCCGGCGACGAAGTCGGCGAGCCCAGCCGGCGCGATCCCCGCCTTACCTGCTTCCCCGGCGACGTTGACCTCGATAAGGATCTCCGAGGCGGGGTGCTGCTCGAGGCGTCGCAGCGCCGAGTCGGAGGCCACCGAGTGGATCAGCCGGACGGCGCCGGCGATCTCGCGGACCTTGCGGCTCTGCAGCGCGCCGATGAAGTCCCAGACGAAACGATCGCCGTGCTCGGCTTGCTTGGCGGCGAGGTGCTGAGCGCGATTCTCCCCCACGAGCTCGATGCCCCCGTCGGCCAGGGCCGGGAGCTCGCCCGCGGCCACGTACTTCACCGCGGCGCAGATCTCGACCACGGCCGGATCGCCGCCGGCGCCCGCGATCCGCTCGCGGACCCGGGCCAGGTTCGCGGCGATCCCCTCGGCTCGCAGGCCGGTGAACTCGCGACGGTTCGTGGTGCTCATGCGGTGCGCCACACCATCCCGCCCTGGCGCCCGGTCACGCCGTCGTCGCGGCGGTGAGAGAAGAAGAGGTCCGCGCGGCAGCTCGTGCACAGGTCGACGTCCTCGATCCGCCTCACTCCCGCCGCCGCGAGCTTGCGATGCGCGACCGCGCGGATGTCGAGCATGCGGCCCTCGGCGACGCCGTCGAGCTCCTCGAACTCCGCCAGCACCTCGGGCCCGACCTCGTAACAGCAGCGCCCGATCGCCGGTCCGAGGGCCGCCGCCGGCGGCTCGTCGAAGCGGGCGACCGCCGCCGCGACGATGTCCGCGGCCAGACCGCGCCAGCCGCAGTGCAGCATGGCCACGCGTCCCGGCGCCGCTAGGGCCACCGGCATGCAGTCGGCTCCGAGGACGAGGAGGCCGAGGCCGAAAAGGTCGGTGAGATGGCCGTCGACCTGGGCGAGCGGAGCACCCGGGGCGAGCAGGTCGTCGGATCCCGGGCGCTCGGTCCACGCGGCGAGCTCCGCCCCGTGGACCTGCCAGCCCATCGCCACCGAGCCGGCTTCGAGCCCGGCGTGGGTGGCGAGGCGGCGGCGGTTCTCGCCCACTCGCTCGGGCTCGTCGTCGGTCAGGATCCCGAGGTTGAGCGAGCGGTAGGGGCCTTCGCTCACGCCCCCGAGGCGGGTCGAGAAGGCGACCCGAGCGCCCGG
This sequence comes from uncultured Solirubrobacterales bacterium, assembly GCA_902806245.1. Lineage (GTDB taxonomy): Bacteria > Actinomycetota > Thermoleophilia > Solirubrobacterales > Thermoleophilaceae > JACCUC01. The sequence goes on along the minus strand of CADCVU010000002.1, from coordinate 10,462 downwards.
GAGATCGAGCTCGATCGGCTCGGGAGGGCTCATGTGCGGCCATTCTCTCCGCGCACCAGCGCGAGTGCGACGCGCAGCTCATCCTCGCGCCCGACGACCTGCCCGTCGAGCTTGCGCCGGAGGGTCTCCTCCAGCGCGCGCCCCAGGGCCGGCGAGGGCTCGGCGCCGGCGGCGATGAGGTCGTCGCCGCCGATCGCGAGGCGTACGGAGCGCAGCCCCTCGACGTAGTGAGCGATCGGCTCGAGCGGGGCGCCGAGGGCGAGCGCCAGGGCCAGCGCCTCGGGCGGCTCGGGGGCGAGCAGCTCGCGCAACCCGGAGGCGCTCGGCGATGGGCTGTGGTCCTCGCCGAGCGCGGCGACCAGGGACGGGGCCGAGCTCGCCGCGCGGGCCACCCGCCCGCGCTCGGCGGCGTTCAGGCCGAACCCGTCGAGGCGGTCCGCGAGCGCAGCGGGCGCCGCGGGCACCAGCGCAGCCAGGGCGGCGAGCGCCGGCACCCCGCCGGTCGTGTCTGCGGCGCCCGCGGCGCGGACGGCGAGCCCCGGCTCGGCCTCGAGCCCGAGGGCGCGATCGAGCCCCAGGTCGACGAGCCGAGCGAGCGCCGCCTCCAGCCGCTCCTCGGCGAGGAGCAGCACGAGCTCGGCGCCCAGCCGGCTGCGTGACAGCGTGTCAGACACGTTGTCGGCGATAGCTGCTCGGGCCAGTCGCTCGGTCTCGACGTCCATCGCGAAACCGAGCCGCGCCTCGTAGCGGACGGCCCGCAGGAGCCGCGTCGGGTCGTCGACGAAGCTGGCGCGGTGCAGGACCCGGATCACTCCGTCCTCGAGGTCGTCGCGGCCGCCGTGGAGGTCGAGCAGGTCGCCGCGCCTCGCCGCCGCGAGAGGAGCGGCCATGGCGTTGACCGAGAAGTCCCGGCGGGCGAGATCCTCCTCGATCGGCGCGGACTCGACCTCGGGCAGGGCGCCGGGGCGCGGGTAGCGCTCGCGGCGGGCGGTCGCGAGGTCCAGCGAGAGGTCAGCGGTGCGCACGGTCGCGGTGCCGAAGCGCTCGTGGCTCTCGACCTCGCCGCCGAGGCGCGCGGCGAGCGCCCGGGCGACCGGGTCGGCCGGTCCCTCCACCGCGACGTCGATGTCCTTGGTCGCCTCGCCGCGCAGGAGGTCGCGCACCGCGCCGCCGACCAGGTACGCGGGCGCTCCGCGCTCGAGCACCGGCAGGACCGGGCCTACGCCGACCAGCGCTTCGATGCGGGCGCGGAGGTCCCGAGGCGCGTCGCCCATCGCCTCAGTGTGGCGAACCCGGCCGGAGCGGCCCGCCGCCGGGACTAGCCGCGGTCGGCCTCTGCGTGGGCCTCGCGCCAGACTACGCCCTGCTCGGAGCCCGCGTCGCGCCCGCCCTGGCCCGCGGGCCCCGGCGAGTTCGGCTCGGAGGCGTGGCTCGAGTCGTGCTGCGAGGTGTCGAGCGGGCGCGCACGCCAGCCGCGCTCGCCCAGGGCATCGGAGACCCGATCGCTCAGCTCACCCTCGCCGCCGGTCTGGGCCAGCGTCAACGCCGTCTCTCCGGCTCGCTCGCGCAGCCCGTTGATGATCTCCTCGGCCCGGCGCCAGCTCAGCGACACCCGCGCCTGGGGATCGTCCTCGCGGCTCAGGGCGCGGTTGGCCAGGCTGCGGTAGAGCTCCCCGGCGAAGTCGTCGTCGCGCAGGTCCTCGCGCAGGTCGCCCAGATCGCGCACCAGCCGCTGCTCGGTCTCCTCGGTGTGCTCCTCGGACGCCATCCCCGTCAGCCTCACCCGCGGCGGGCGGACCGAAACCCGCTCACGCGCCCCGCACCGGAATCGAGGCGCCGGCCATGGCGCGCTTGGCCTCGCCCACCGAGTAGGTCGCGTAGTGAAAGATCGAGGCGCACAGGACCGCGTCGGCGTGACCGCGGTCGACGGCCTCGACGAGGTGCTCGAGCCGTCCCGCCCCGCCCGAGGCGATCACCGGGACCTCGACGGCGTCGGCCACCGCGCGGGTGAGCTCGAGCTCGTAGCCGTCCTCGGTCCCGTCGCGGTCCATGCTGGTCAGCAGGATCTCCCCGGCGCCGCGCTCGGTGCCCTCGAGCGCCCACTCCACGGCGTCGCGACCGGTCGGCGTCCGCCCGCCGTGGACCACGACCTCGTAGGAGCCCGGCGGCTCCACGCGCCGGCGCGCGTCTATGGCCAGCACCACGCACTGCGCTCCGAACGTCGCCGCCAGCTCGTCGAGCAGCCCGGGCCGGGCCACCGCCGCGGAGTTGACCGAGACCTTGTCGGCCCCGGCGTCGAGGACGGCCTGGGCGTCGGCCACCGAGCGGATTCCCCCGCCGATGGTGAAGGGGATGAAGACGTCGTTCGCGGTCCGGCGGGCCAGCTCGACCACGGTGTCGCGCTGATCGCTCGAGGCGGTGATGTCGAGGAAGCAGAGCTCGTCGGCGCCCTCGGCCTCGTAGCGCATCGCCAGCTCGACCGGGTCGCCGGCGTCGCGGATGTCGACGAAGTTCGTGCCCTTGACCACGCGACCGGCGTCGACGTCGAGGCAGGGGATGACGCGTTTGAGGAGCACGGGCGGACGGCGAGGCTAGCGAGCTGGGCGCGGCGCCCTCGAGTAGGAGGGGCGAGGGCACTCGACGGGTAGAGGAGTCCGGTGCCGCCGCCGGACATCGCGCAACTCCCGCCCGCCTTTGCCGGCGCGGCGCTCGACCGGGTGAGCCTGCTGCGAACCGACGAGCGCTGGGTCGCCGAGCGGTGGCACGATCCGGAGAGCCGTGCGCTCGGGGTCGGTGAGGATGGAATCCTCGTCGCCGACTCCGCCGAGAGCCTCGCCCCGGCCCGCCTCGATCCCCGCGCCCTCGCGCTGCACACGACCGGCGAGCCCGTGCTCCTCGGCCTTGAGGACGGCCGCGCGCTGTTCGCCGTCGACCTCCGAGGCGTCGATACGACGACGCTCGAAGAGCTCGCCCCGACGCGTGCCTGCTCGCGCTGCGCGACGCCGGCGCGCTGCTCTCCCAGTCCGACGGAGGCCTTGCGGCCTACGCCGCAGCCCTGCTCAACTGGCACCGCCGCACTCCGCACTGCAGCATCTGCGGCACCGCTACCCGCGTCGAGGAGGCCGGCCATCTGCGTCGCTGCCCTCGGTGCGGAGCGACCCATCACCCGCGCACCGACCCGGTGGTGATCATGCTGGTGACCGACGGCGAGCGGGTGCTCCTGGGCCGCCAGCCGGTCTGGCCCGAGGGCTTCTATAGCGCGCTGGCGGGGTTCGTCGAGCCCGGCGAGAGCCTCGAGGAGGCCGTCGCGCGCGAGGTCCGCGAGGAATCCGGCATCGATGTCTCCGGCCCGCGCTACGTCAGCTCGCAGCCGTGGCCGTTTCCCGGCTCGCTCATGCTCGGCTTCACCGCCTCCCACGCGAGCGGCGAGCCGGCGGTCGGGGACGGCGAGCTCGAGGACGTGCGCTGGTTCTCCCGCACGGAGGTCGCCGCGGCGGCGGCCGGGGACGGCCCGCTCCACCTGCCGCCGCCGATCGCCATCGCGCGGCGGCTGATCGACGGTTGGCTGGCCTGAGCGCGCCTCGTTACCGAGTCTGTTCGAGCACCCCACGAGCCTCCGCCACCGAGAACCGCCGTTCGTACAGGGCCTTGCCGGCGATCACCCCCTCGACGTTGTCGAGGCCGAGAGCCCGGACGGCCTCGAGATCGGCGAGCGACGAAATGCCGCCCGAGGCGATCACCCGCGCTCCCGTGGCCTCCGCCACGCGCCGCAGCCCGTCGAGGTCGGGGCCCGCGAGCGTGCCGTCGTGGTCGGCGTTCGTGTAGGCGAATATGCGCGCGCCGCGACGCTCGAGCCGGGCCACGAGGTCCTCCGGGGCGAGCTCGGTGGCCTCGGTCCAGCCCGCGACCGAGACCCGGCCGCCGCGCACGTCGACCGCGACGACCACCCGCTCGGCGCCGGCGAGCGCGAGGGCGGAGTCGAGCAGCGCCTCGTCGCGCAGCGCCGCGGTGCCGAGCACGACGCGCCCGGCCCCCGCCTCGAGTGCCCCGCGCACCGCGTCGAGGGTGCGCAGCCCGCCGCCGTACTGGATCGCCGTGTCGAGCTCGCCGGCCATCGCTCGGAGCTGGTCGAGGTGCTCCGGCGCGCCGGAGCGCGCCCCGTCGAGGTCGACGACGTGGAGGTGGCGCGCGCCGGCGTCGACCCAGGCCCGGGCGGCCTCGAGCGGCGAGTCGGCGTAGACCGTCTCCTCGTCGAAGTGTCCTAGGTGCAGCCGGACCGCCCGGCCGCCGCGGATGTCGACGGCCGGAAAGAGGATCACGAGCTCGGCGCGGCGCCCATGGCCGCGCCGACCGAGGCGGGCTCCGGGTCCCCGCACAGGCCGGCGAAGGCACCGAGCATGGCGAGCCCGTCCGGTCCCGACTTCTCGGGGTGGAACTGGGCGCCGAACACGTTTCCCTCGGCCACGACGGAGGCGAACTCGGTCCCGTAGGTCGCCGTGCCGACGATGGTGTCGGGGTCGGCGGGCACGGCCGCGAAGGAGTGGACGTGGTAGAAGGCGCACGGCTGGGGCAGCTCCGCCGTGATAGCCGAGGGCCGGCGCCAGCCGACGGCGTTCCACCCGATCTGCGGGATCTTCAGCCCGGGCGCCTCGATCGCGCGCACCTCGCCGCCGAGGACGCCGAGGCCCTCGGCGCCCCCGAGCTCGCTCGAGCGCTCGAACAGCAGCTGCATGCCGAGGCAGATGCCGAGCACGGGGATCCCGGCTTCGAGGCGCTCGGCCAGCAGGGCGTCGAGGCCGCGGGCGCGCACCTCCTCCATGGCCTTGGGAAAGGCGCCGACCCCGGGGAGGATGATGCCCGCGCAGGCGCGCACGGCTTTGTGCCTGTCGGTGCGCTCGGGCCGGGCACCGACGCGCTCGAGGGCCTTTTCGATCGAGCGCAGGTTGCCCATCCCGTAGTCGAGCAGGGCGACACGGGGGCCCGAGCTCATCTCAGAGCACCCCCTTGGTGGAGGGAACGCGGCCCGCGGCGTCGGGATCGATCGCCACCGCCGCCCGCAGCGCCCGCGCAAAGGCCTTGAACGCCGCCTCGATCATGTGGTGCGCACTGCGCCCGGCCTCTACCCGTACGTGCAGGGTCATGCGCGCGGTGCTCACGACCGCGCGCATGAACTCCTCGCCCAGCTCGGTCTCGAAGCCGCCGACGACCAACGCGGGGAGTCGCGTGGCCTCGAAGACGCACAGCGGCCGTCCCGACAGGTCGATGGCCGCGGCGGCGCGGGCCTCGTCCATGGGCACGGTGGCGTCGCCGAAGCGAGCGATCCCCGACCGGTCCTCGAGCGCCTCGTCGAGCGCGCTGCCCAGCAGGAGTCCGACGTCCTCGACGGTGTGGTGAGCCCCGGTCTCGAGATCGCCGCGGGCCTCGACTTCGAGGTCGAGCCCGCCATGGCGGGCCAGGGCGTCGAGCATGTGGTCGAAGTAGCCGACGCCGGTGCGCCGCTCGCCCGCGCCGGAGCCGTCGAGACCGAGCGAGAGCGAGATGTCGGTCTCGGAGGTGGTGCGGGAGAGGGTCGCGGTGCGGCTCATGGCGCGACGGAGGCTACCCGCGGACCACGCTCAGCGGAACTCGCGGGTGAGCGCGGCCTTGGCCGCCAGCCAGCCGCACATCCCGTGCACGCCGCCGCCCGGCGGCGTCGAGGCCGAGCACAGGTAGAGGCCATCGAGCGGTGTGCGGTAGGGCACCGGGCGCGCCAGCGGCCGGGTGAAGAGCTGCCGGACGTCCTGGCGCCCGCCGTTGATGTCACCGCCGACGTAGTTGGCGTTGTAGCGCTCGAGCCCGGCCGGCGTGGTCGTCGCCCGCTCGAGGACGAGGTCGCGGAAGCCGGGCGCGAAGCGCTCGATCTGGGCCTCGATGCGCTCGGTCATGTCGAAGCCCGAGCCGTTGGGGACGTGGCAGTAGGCCCAGGCGGTGTGCTTTCCGGGCGGTGCGCGGGTGTCGTCGAAGAGGCTCTGCTGGGCGAGCAGGACGTAGGGACGCTCGGGCGGCTCGCCGCGATCGACCGCGCGCTCGGAGGCGGCGATCTCGCCCAGGGTGCCCCCCAGGTGGACGGTCGCGGCACGGGCGCACTCCTCGGCCTGCCAGGGGATCGGCCCGTCGAGGGCCCAGTCGAGCTTGAACGCCCCCGGCCCGTGGCGGAAGCGCTCGAGCCCGCGGCGGTAGCGCTCCGGCAGGCGGGAGCCGGCGATCTCGAGCAGCCCCCGCGGGGAGACGTCGCAGAGCACCGCGCGTGCGGGAGGCAGCTCGTCCAGCGAGCCGACCGGTCGCCCGCACTCGATCTCCCCGCCGAGCTCGCGCAGGTGGGCGGCCATGGCGTCGACGATCCGCTGCGAGCCGCCGCGCGGCAGCGGCCACCCCACCGCGTGGCCGGCCAGTCCGAGCACGAGCCCGAAGGCGGCGCTGGCCGCGGCCTCGAGCGGGAGCAGGGAGTGGGCGGCCATGCCGGCGAAGAGCCCACGCGCGGGCTCACCCTCGAAGTGCCCGCGGGCCATGGCCGAGGCCGAGCGCAGCGCGTCACGGCCGAAGCGCGCCAGGGCGAGCGGGTGCCGCGGAACGCTGAGCGGCGCGAGCAGCTGGGGCATGAGCCGCTCGGCGTCGGCGACCAGCGGCTCCATGAGCGAGCGGTAGGCCTCCCCGTCGCCCGCGCCGAGGCCGGCGGCCGTCTCGGCCACCGAGCGCTCGAGCATTGCGGCGCGCCCGCCGTCGAACGGGTGCGCGAGGGGCGCGGGCGGATGGACGAGCTCGAGTCCGTGGCGCTTGAGCGGCAGTTCGGACATAAACGGCGAGCCGGGGACGAGCGGGTGGATGGCCGAGCAGATGTCGTGGACGAAGCCCGGCAGCGTCAGCTCCGCCGAGCGCGCCCCGCCGCCGATGGTCGGCGCCGCCTCGACCACGAGCACGGAGCGGCCCTCGCGAGCGATGGTGATCGCCGCGGCCAGCCCGTTCGGACCGGCTCCGACGACGATCGCGTCGCGTTCCGGACCGTCGCCTCCGGTGAGGCCCGCGGCCCCACCGCGCGGCGCGCTCACCCGGCGCGGCGCTCCATCGACTCCGCGTGGGCGACGAACCCCTCGGCTCGGGCGATCGCCGCCCCGGCCGGCGCGAGCGCCGCGGCGGCGCCGGGGGACATGGTCACCCGAGCCATGCGCCGGCGGAAGGTGGCCACCGAGAGCGCGCTCGCGTGCCGCGCCGCCCCGCCGGTGGGCAGGACGTGGTTCGAGCCGGCGATGTAGTCGCCGAACGCGGTCCCCGCGTCGCGGCCGACGAAGAGCGCGCCGGCCGAGCGGACCGTGGCCGCCTCGGCCTCCGCTGCGGCGCCCATGAGCTGGAGGTGCTCGGGCGCGATCTCCTCGCCGAGGCGCACCGCGGTGGCGGGATCGGGGGCACGGACCAGGGCGAGCGGCGGCCCCTCCCCCGCTCCATCGGCGGGCGCGACCGCCTCCTCGACTCGCTCGATCAACGTGCCGTCCTCGCTGACGAGCACGAGCAGGCTGGCCGGGCCGTGCTCCGCTTGGGCGAGCAGGTCGAGGGCCGCCAGCTCGGGATCGGCTCCCGCCGAGGCGACGACCACCAGCTCGCTCGGGCCCGCCACCCCGTCGATGGCAACCCGACCCACGACCTGGCGCTTGGCCTCCTGAACCCAGGCGTTGCCGGGACCGACGACGACGTCGACGGCGGGAACGAGGTCGGTCCCGTGGGCCAGCGCGGCGATGGACTGGGCGCCCCCCATGCGGTAGACCTCGTCGACCCCGCACAGGCCGCAGGCGCCGAGGATGACCGGGTGAGCCTCGCCGTCGGGCCCCGGTGGCGCGCAGACCGCGAGCTCCTCCACGCCGGCGGCTCGGGCGGTGACCGCGCACATGATGACCGTCGAGGCGTACGGCGCCCGGCCTCCGGGCACGTACGCGCCGGCGCGCCGCACCGCCGGCTCGGCGATCTCGACTCGTTGCCCGTGACCCAGCGCCACGTTCGTCGGGTCGTGCCGCGAGGCTCGCGCCACCTCGTCCACGTTGGCGATCGCCGCGCTCAGCGCCTCGGCCAGGCCCGGCTCGAGGGCATTCGCGGCCCGCTCGATCTCCTCCGCGGCCACCCGCAGGCGCTCGGGCGGGACCTGCGCGCCGTCGAAGCGCGCCGTCAGCTCGCGCACCGCGCGATCGCCCTCGTCGCGCACCGCGTGCACGATGGCCCGCACCTCCTCCTCGACATCCGGCGGCGGCGGGCTCAGGGCCCGGAGCTGCGCAGCCGCCCGCGCCTCGTCGCCGGCCGCGACCTGCGCCCGGACGATGCGGACGCTCACCGCCCGAGCCCGCGCAGGCTGGTCACGAGCGCGTCGATGGCCGCGGCCTTGAGCTTGTGGGCGACCGGGTTGGCGATCAGCCGCGCGGTCGAGCCCACGATCTCCTCACGGACCTCGAGTCCGTTCTCGACCAGGGTCTTACCCGTGGCCGTCAGGTCGACGATGGCGTCGACGAGGCCGGTCAGCGGGGCGAGCTCCACCGATCCCTTGACCTCGACGATCTCGGCCTGGCGCCCGGTCGCCGCGAAGTGCCGGGTGGCGATGCCCGGATACTTGGTGGCGATCCGGGCGACCCCGAGCCGCCGCAGCGACTCCTCCATGGCATCGTCGCCCGCGCGCGCGGCCACGACCATCCGACAGCCGCCGTAGCCGAGGTCGAGCAGCTCGTACACCTCGCGGCTCGGGGCCTCGAGCAGGACGTCCTTGCCGGTGAACCCGAGGTCGGCCGCCCCGTGCTCGACGTAGGTCGGGACGTCGCTCGGGCGCATGGTCACGATGCGCTCGACCCCGGCGCCGAGGGTGGGCCCCGAGAACAGCAGCCGGCGCGGGTTGTCGCGGACCTCGGCGGTGGCGATGCCGAGGGCATCGAGGCGGTCGAGGGTCTCCTCGAACAGCGCGCCGCGCGGCACCGCCAGGGTGAGGGCGCCGAGCCCCGGCTCGGGTGCTACGGACCCGTCGCTCATCCGAGCCGCTCCTCCGCCGCCTGGGCGGCGTGGACGCGCTGTATGTCGAGGGCGATCCCGCAGGCGGGCAGCGGCGTCCCGAAGCGCCCGAGCAGCTCGTCGTAGCGCCCGCCGCCACCGAGCGCGAAGCCCACCGCCGGGTCGTATACCTCGAATACCGCTCCCGTGTAGTAGCCGAGCTCGCGGACGAGCCCGAGGTCGAAGATCGTCCGATCGGCCGCGCCGCTGGCCGCGAGCAGGTCGTACAGCGCCCTGAGGCCCTCGGCGCTGCGGGCGACCGGTCCCTCGGCGCGATCGAGGACCTCCAGCCCGCCGCGGAGGGTGGGTATGGCCACGAGCAGGTCGCGCGCGCCCGGCGAGAGGCCGAGCTCCTCGGCGTCGACCTCGAGGGCGACGAGGTCGCGCCGCGAGAGATGCTCGAGCAGCGTTCCGCGCCGCTCCTCCGGAACCTCGAGCTCGCCCAGCAGTCCGCGCACGAGCGAGCCGTCGCCGACGCCGATCCGGTGGCGGCGCAGGCCGGCCTCCTCGAGCGCTGCGAGCACCAGCGACACCACCTCGGCGTCGCCCTCGGCCCCCGCCGGCCCGATCAACTCCAATCCGCCCTGGAGGAACTCGCGGGCCTGGCCGCGGCCGCGCTCGACGGCGCGGTAGGAGTGCGCGAGGTAGCTGAGTCGCACCGGCGGCTGAACCCCGCCGTAGCGGGTGGCCACCAGCCGGGCGATCGAGACCGTCATGTCCGAGCGCAACACGAGCACCCGGCCGCGGTCGTCGAACATCCGGTAGACCCCGGCGCGCGCCGCCCGGTCGTCGCCGCGGCGCAGGGTCTCCTCGTACTCGACGAGCGGGGTCCAGACCTCGCCGTAGCCGGCGCCCTCGAAGCTGACGCGCAGGCGATCCGAGAGCGCCCGCAGCTCGCGCATCTCGGTGGGCAGGACGTCGCGGGTCCCGGGCGGCAGCGGATGGATCATGGTCTGCGCGGTCTCGCCCGAGTCGAGCGCGCCGCGCGCGGGAAGCGTAGTCAGTCCGCTCAGACCGAGACGCGCTCGGCGGGCACGCGCTCGATGCGCGCACCGAGCTCGCGCAGGCGCTCGTCGATGCGCTCGTAGCCGCGGTCGATCTGGCGGACGTTGCCGATCTCGGACTCCCCGTCCGCGCACAGCGCGGCGATCAGCAGGGCCATGCCGGCCCGGATGTCGGGACTCTCCATGCGCTCGCCGTGGAGTCGGCGCGGCCCGCTCACCACCGCCCGGTGCGGATCGCAGAGCAGCACCCGCGCGCCCATGTTGATCAGCTTGTCGACGAAGAACAGGCGGTTCTCGAACATCTTCTCGTGGATCAGGACCATGCCGTCGGACTGGGTGGCCAGCGCCAGGGCGATCGAGCCCAGGTCGGCCGGAAAGGCCGGCCACGGACCGTCCTCGACCTT
>CADCVU010000001.1 GCA_902806245.1 uncultured Solirubrobacterales bacterium | reverse complement strand
GACGCGAGCTCGGCCCCCGCCGCGGCCGCTCGGGAGCGCGCCCCCTCGGCGGCGCGCTCGGCCTCGCGCCGGCGCGCGCGGGCGGCCTGAGCCGCGATCTCGAGCTGGTCGAGCTCCGCGCGCACGAGCTCGAGCCGTGCCTCGAGCACGCCGCGCTCGAGGCGCGCGTGCAGGTCGGCGGCCTCGGCCTGGCGCTTCAGCGGCCGCAGGCCGGAGCGAGCCTCGCGCTCGACGTCGAGGGCGCGGTCGAGGTTCTCGCGTGTGTGTCCGAGCTTGAGCTCCGCCCGCCGCCGCCGGCGGCGGTGCTTGCCGAGGCCGGCCGCCTCCTCGATCAGCAGCCGGCGCTCGCGCGGCCGCGAGTGGATGATCGCCTCGACCCGTCCCTGGGAGACCACGGAGTGCATCTCGCGCCCGAGGCCGGTGTCGGAGAGGACCTCGGCCACGTCGACGAGGCGGGCGCGGGCGCCGTTCAGCCGGTAGCCGCCCTCGCCCGAGCGCTCGAGCCGGCGCGACATGGAGATCTCCGAGAGCCCGCCGGCCCCGCCGGCGACCCCGCCGTGCACCGTCCCGTCGGAGTTATCGAGTACGACCTCGACCTCGGCTGCGCCGCGCGAGCCGACGCCCTGCCCGCCGGCGAAGATCACGTCCTGCATGGTCTGGCCGCGCACCGCCGAGGGACTCTGCTCGCCGAGGGCCCAGAGCACGGCCTCGGCGACGTTCGACTTGCCCGAGCCGTTCGGGCCGACGACCACCGAGACGCCCGGCGAGAACTCGAGTCGCGTGCGATCGGCGAACGACTTGAAGCCCTTGATGGTGAGCGAGCGCAGGTGCATCTAGCCGGCGTCCTCGTCCGCGGGGTCGACGAGCAGCCGGTCCTCGCCCCGCACGCCCTGCTCGCCCCCGAGGGCCTCGAGCGCGGCCTCCTGCTCGGCGGCCTTCTTGGTCTTGCCCTCACCCCGGCCGAGGGCGGCGCCGGCGACCTCGGCCACCGCCACGAACGAGCGGTCGTGCGGCGGTCCCTGCTCGGACTCGATCCGGTAGGCGACGATCTCGCCGCGGCGGGCCAACCGCTCCTGGAGGACCGACTTGAAGTCGACCGGATGCGATAGGGCCTCCTCGACCTGAGCCGAGTAGGCGGCGATCACCGCGGGGGCGACGCGTTCGAACCCGAAGGTCAGGTAGGCCGCACCGATCACCGCCTCGCACACCGAGGCGAGGATGCGATCGCTGCGCACGAGCCCCGAGGCGTCGCGACCCGGGGGCGCGGCCGCGAGCACCCGCTCGGCGAGGCCGAGGTCTCGCGCCACCTCGGCGCAGGCCCCGCGGCTGACCGCCTGAGCCCGGAGCTTGGTGAGCCGCCCCGCGCCGAAGTGGGGAAAGCGCGGATAGATGTCGCTCGACACCGCCAACCCGAGCACGACGTCGCCGAGAAAGGCGAGCCGCTCCCACGAGTCGCTGCGGCGCTCGACCCAGGAGGCGTGGGTGACCGCCTCGCGAGCGAGGTCGTCCGGAATGTCCTCCAGCAGGCCGGCGAGCGTCTCCACGATCCGGGAGCGCTCGCGGTCAGCGCGTGGCCTGGGGAGCGTGGGCGAGGATGTAGTCGACCGCCTGGCCGACCGAGACGATCCGCGCCGCCTCCTCGTCGGGGATGCGCACGCCGTAGCTGTCCTCGAGCTCCATTACGAGGGTCACGAGGTCGAGCGAGTCGGCGTCGAGATCCTCCTTGAAGCGGGTGCTCTCCTCGATGCGCTCCGGCTCGATCTCGAGCTCCGAGGCCAGGTGCGAGCGCACGCGCTCGAGGATCTCCCCTCTGGTCATGGCGCGAAGCTAGCACTGCCCCCGGACCGCAGGACCCCCGCGGAGGCGAGCGCGTCGGCGGTCCGCTCGACCGCCCGCTCGTCGACCGCGCGGCGAGCCAGGCGCACCGCGTTGGCTATCCCCTCGGCGCTCGAGCCGCCGTGCGCGATCACCACCGGACGACGCAACCCGAGCAGGACCGCGCCGCCGACGGCGTTCGGGTCGAGCTCTCGGCGCAGGCCGGCGAGGCGCCCGCGGATCAGCAGCCCGCCCAGCGAGGCCAGCGGCGAGGAGCGCACGGCGTCGCGCACCGCGCCGGTGACCGTCCGCGCCGTGCCCTCCATGAGCTTGAGGGCGACGTTCCCCGTGAAGCCGTCGGTGACTACGACGTCGACCGCACCGGCGGTGACCTCGTGGCCCTCGACGTTGCCGGTGAACTCGTGACCTCCCCCGTCGGCGTCGAGCGCCGCGAGGCGCGCGTGGGCCTCGACCACGTCCGCCGTGCCCTTCGTCGCCTCGTCGCCGACCGAGAGCAGCCCGATCCGTGGGCGCTCGACGCCGTGCACCGCGCGCATGAAGGCCGCGCCCATGAGGGCGAACTGCACCAGGTGCTCGGGCCGCACCTCGACGTTGGCCCCGGCGTCGAGCAGCAGGGTCGGGTGGCCCGGCACGGGCACGAGCGCGGCGATCGCCGGGCGGTGGACCCCTCGCAGCCGCTTCACGTGGAAGAGGGAGGCGGCGAGCGCGGCGCCGGTGGCGCCAGCCGAGACGAGCGCCTTCGCGCGGCCGTTGCCGACGGCGCGCGCGGCCTGGACGATCGACGCCTCCGGCTTCGACCGAACGGCGTGGGCGGGCTCCTCGTCGCCGGCGATGACCAGCGGCGCGTCGACGACCTCGCCGACCGGGTCGGCGATTTCGGCCGCCGGGCCGAAGAGGACGACCGACGTCCCGGCGCGGCGTGCGCCCTCGACCACGGTGGCGACACCTTCGTCGGCGCCGCCGGTGTCGACCGCGACCACCGAGAGCGTCGGTTGCGGGGCAGTGGCGCGCGGGTGCGGCATCCGAGAAGGGCCGCTCGCCAAGTCGATCGTCGAGCCCGGGCCGGCGCCCGGGAGCGCTACTCCGCCGCCTCGAGCGGCTCGGGCGCGATGACCTCGCGCCCGGCGTAGGTTCCGCACACCCCGCACACGCGGTGAGGGAGCCGGGGCTCGCCGCACTGCGGGCAGGCTCGCGTCGCGGGCGGGCGCACGCGGTGCTGCGAGCGGCGCTTGTTGGTGCGCGCGTGCGACTGCTTCTGCTTGGGGACGGCCATGGCCGCGCGAGTCTAGCGGGGGTCCGGCAGTGCCGCCGGGCGGCCCTCTACTCGAGCCGGAGCTCGCGCAGCGCGGCCCAGCGCGGGTCCGGCTCGGCTTCGTGCGCGTGCTCGGGGCCCGCCTCGTTGAGGTTCTCGCCGCACACCGGGCAGAGCCCGCGGCACTCGTCGCGACAGACGATCGACACCGGGAGGGCGAGCACGAGCGCGTCGCGAGCCCAGGCGTGCAGGTGGAGCTCGTCGGCGTCGACGTAGGGGGAATCGAGGTCCTCCCCGCCGCCGGGCTGGTCGACCTCGCGGGCGTCCACGGGCACGACGCGCTCCGCCCGCTCGAGGCAGCGCATGCACGGGCCCTCGAGCGGTACGCGCGAGCGCAGGCGCAGCGCGTAGCCGGGGCCGGTGGTCCGGGAGACGTCGAGGCGCGCGGCGACCGGGCCGGCTGGCGCGTAACGCTGACCGCCGAGCTCGATCGGCTCGATCCTCACCTCGAGGTCGAGACGCCGGCCATCCCCCGGCGAGAGCGCGAGCCGCGCGAGATCGAGTTGCTGCACGGTCTCGGCCACCCTTCGAGGTTAGCCGCGCCAAGCCCGCCTCGGGCGTCGCTCCACGACGGTTCTCGCCCTGGATCGCCGGCTGCGCAGGGCCTAGGGTGCGCTTCGACACGAGCAGCTGACGAAGGGAGCAGAGATGGCAGGCGAGCTGGCGTTCTTCGAGATCGGGGTCGAGGACGCCGAACGCGGGCGGGCGTTCTACGAGGGCTTGTTCGACCGCTGGCGGTTCGAGCCCGGACCGACCGAGGGCTTCGTGATCGGAGCCCCGAACGTGAGAGGTGGAATGCACAGCGGCGACAAGGGGGCCAGTCCCTACGTCTTTTTCCGGGTCAACGACATGGAGACCGCGCTGACCCGCGTGCGCGAGCTCGGCGGGAGCGTCGAGGACATGGACATCGAGGGCGACGCGGACTCTCAGGCCCGCTTCGGCCGCTTCAAGCTGTGTCGCGACGACCAGGGCTCGTCGTTCGGTCTGCACGAGCCGCCGAGCGATCCGGACTGACGCTGACCCGCGCCCAGGCGTTGTTGACGTAGCCCTTCGGGTTCCAGAGGTGGGCGGCGCTCTCCGGCTGCGCGGCGGCCGCGCTGTCCCACGCGCGAGCGACGACGTCGGTCGTCTCCGCGGCGACGTCCACCTCCGTCGCCCATAGCCGCCAGCTCCAGGGACTCCGCTGGTCGAGCAGGTCGGCTTGGCGCCAGCTCCGGCCGCCGTCGGTCGAGACGTCGACCCGCACGACGCCGCGATCGTCCCCGGCGAAGGCGTAGCCCGAGACCCGTAGCGGCCCGGTCGCCACCGTCGCCCCCTCGTCGGGCGAGAGGATGTCGGCGTTGACGGCGACCGCGCCCAGGGCCACGCCCTCGCCCGGCGCGATCGCGTCGGGGTCGGCCTCGGCCGCCAGCAGGCGGTAGCTCTCGGCCTGGAAGAAGTTGTCTGAGGGCTCGGACTGCGCCGTGATGCGCTCGACCCACTTGACGCTGCGGGCCCCGATGTAGCCGGGGACGACGAGTCGGACGGGTGCTCCGTGCACGACGGGCAGCGCCTCGCCGTTCATGCTCCAGGCCAGCAGGGTCTCGGCCGCGATCGCCTTGGGGCGGGGGATCGAGGCCCCGAAGGGCTGCGCCGGGTCAGGCTCCTCGGAGACGTCGGCGCCGAGAAAGGCGACGTGCTCAGCGTCGTCGTGCATCCCCGCGGCGGCGAGCACGTCGGCCAGGCGGGCGCCGGACCAGACCGCGGTCCCGGTGGCACACGGCCCCCAGGGCGCCTCGCCCGGGACGTCGCGGACCGAGAGGAAGCCGATGCGGCGGTTGCCGGCGCACTGGAGCGTGGCCGCGAGCTCGTGCTCGGCGAAGCGCGCCTTGAGCTGCTCGAGCGAGAGCTCGAGCTCACCGTCCACGAGCCCGTCGACGCGCAGGCGCCACAACGAGCGGTCGATCTCGGGGATCGGACCGTGGTTGCGCACGTAGAAGGCGTCGAGCGAGGTGACCGTCTCGTCGGCGAGGGCTGCGCGCGGCGGCTCGGCGTTGAACGGATCCTCGCCGTGGACGACGAGATCGGTTCGCTTGCCCCACCTCATCGAGGCGTGACCTACCCCGAGACGACACCGCGCAGTCGGCCCGGTGGCGAGGGCGGCCTCCGCGCCGACGTCTCCGGGCCGAAAGTCCTCCGCGCGTTGGGCTACCCGACCTCGGCGCCCTGCTCGCGCCCCGCGAGGCGCTCTCGTCCGCGCTGCACGGCCTGGGTGAACTTCTGCAGGTTGACCTCGAGCGTGTTGAGGATGTCGTCGGCGTAGTCCTCGGCGCCGAGGCGGATCTCACGCTCGCGCGAGCGCGCCTCCTCGACGATGTCCTCGGCCTGGCGCTCGGCCAGGCGGACGACCTCCTGCTGGTTGATCAGTCGCTCCTGCTGGTCGCGGGCCTCACGGATGATGCGCTCGGCCTCGCGCTTGGCCTCGGCCAGCATCTCCTGGCGCTCCTTGACGATCCAGCGCGCCTGCTTGATCTCCTCGGGCACCGTGGCCCGCATCTGGTCGAGGATGTCGTAGATCTCCTCGCGCTCGACGCGGACCTGGTCGGTGAGCGGCACGGGCTTGCCGTTGTGGATCGAATCGTCCAGCTTGTCGATCAG